>JAHFPI010000195.1 GCA_023266795.1 Rhodospirillales bacterium | reverse complement strand
TTTTTCGATGCCACGCTCACTCGCCCGACAGGTTGCGGGTCAGAACATCGATCGTTTTGCCCAACCCCTTGAGGGAAAGGGCGAAGGTATCTGGTTTCGCGCCGGCGCGCTGATAAGCCACCAGCGCCTGCTTGCCGTTTTTCGCTTTCGCCAGCAGGTCGCCGTCAAGTTTTAAACTGGCCGAACAGCCGATGCCGGTGCAGATCTGATAAGGGACATTGACCTGTTTTTCTTTTTCGATCTGGATGGCCATGCCCGGCGTCAGGCGCACGCCCAGCGGCGATATCAGGTTCAGGATGGCAACCGTCTCCCCTGTCTTCTGGACTTTGACCACGCTGACAACGGCAGCCAGCACGATTTGCTTTTTATCCTTCGTGGCGATTTTCTGGAAGGCATGACAGGTCTTTTTGCCGTCCTTGGTCTGGCATTCCATGCGCCAGTCGTCAAAATCGGTCGACGTCGCCGCCGGATTGTATTTGTCGGCCGCAAAAACCGCCGGCGCCGCCATAAAAGCCGCAGCAACAAATGCCGCCAGAACGCTCCAGAGTACCGTATTTTTTTTCATGGTCATTGTATCTATATCTCCCCGTTGATTGATTGCTGTAAAGGCGCGAGATGGTTTTTAAAGTGCTCCCATCTCTCCACCGAACTCTTGTAAATCGGCTGGCGTACCTGCGCGACGCTGGCCGTCTTGACCGGACGCTCGTTTTTGTGAAAGTCGAGGCAGGCGCTTTCCCACGGCAGGCCGCAGTAATCGACCAGCCGCCGTGACTGGCCTTCCAGATCGCCGACGACGTCCTCATAGCTCACCTCGAGAAAGCTGCCTTCCGGCAGAACTTTCTTCCAGTGCTCCATCAGTTGCTTATACGAACGGTAATAACGCCCCAGCTCCGCCAGATCGTAGGCGAAAGGCATGGTCTCGTTGAACAGCCGCGAATAGTTGGAAAAGCAAATGTCCATCGGGTCGCGCATGGCGTGAATGATCTTCGCCTTGGGCAGCGCCTTGTGAATCAGGCCGGCATAGAAAAAGTTGCCGGGCATTTTATCGGTGACCCGCAGCGCCTGTGCATCATAAGCGCGCAGCTTACGAACGTAAGTTTCGCCGAGGCGGGATAAAACATCCCCCTCCGCCGCAAGCAGCCAGTCTATGTATTGGATTCCCGCGCCCTTGCCCCGCACGTCGTCAACGGCATCGCTGAAATCCTTCAACTCGCCCGCGCCGTGAACGGCGGAGTGGCTGGAAATGATCTGCTCGATCAGCGTCGTGCCGGAACGCGGCATGCCCACAATGAACACCGGCGTTTCGTCATCAAATCCTTTGCCGCTGTCCTTGCGGGAAAAGGCGGCGTCAAAACGCGCAACGAGATCCGCCATGCTCTGCTGCATCTTTTTCTCGTCGTACTTGAACGTCGCGCGCTTCAGCCTGTTGCCCTGTTCGTAGGCGGCAAAAGCCTCGTCATAACGCCCGACATCCTCGCGCGCCTTGCCGACGGCGAACCACAAGCGCAGCCGCTCGTCGGCGGGCATCTTCTCCGCCGTTTTCGCCGCTTCCTCCAGCGCCGCCAGATGCGGGTCGTCGGCGGTGTATTTCTTCAGGGTGGACAAATTATAGTGCGGGTGGACAAAGGACGGCTTCGCCGCGATCGACGCCGTGAAGCAGGCGCGGGCGGCATCCAGATCGGAACGGGAGCTCATCAGCGCGCCGAGATTGTTCTGCGCCTCGGCATGGCGCGGATTGATCTCGACTGCCAAAGCATACGCCTTTTCCGCGCCCGCCAGATCACCGGTGCGCTCCAGCGCGGTGCCGAGATTGTTGGCGGCAAGGCCGTAAGCGGGATTGATCGCCAGCGCGCGGTGGTATTGCTCCGCTGCCTGTTTCAAGTCGCCGGCATCAGCCAGCGCCAGCCCGAGGTTATAGCGGA
Source organism: Rhodospirillales bacterium (assembly GCA_023266795.1). Taxonomy (GTDB): domain Bacteria; phylum Pseudomonadota; class Alphaproteobacteria; order Micavibrionales; family UBA2020; genus PALSA-926. Next base: position 1,558 of record JAHFPI010000195.1, on the reverse strand, counting down.
TCTCCACATCCACCGGCGACAGCTCCGCCGCGCGGCTGCCGGCAGCGACCGCCAGCTTGACGCGCCCGAGCCTGCGGCACACTTCGCCGAAAGCCTTGTGATACGACGCCGTCGCCGGCGAAAGTTTGACGGCCTTGCCGAAAAAATCCGTCGCCTCGGCCAGCTTGTCCACACGCACGGCCACCAGCCCCAGCTGATACCACGCCGAATGGAACTTCGACTGCACCTTGAGAATTCTCCGGCACACGGCCTCGCAGCGCGCCAGATTCCCCGCCGCATAAAATTTTTCGGCGCGCCCCATGGCCTGCTGCAACGTTATACCGACCTGTTTCTGCGGCTGCGCGGTCATATCATCGCCCGCCCTTGTTTTCATGCAGCTGCGCGGCCGGGCGCACGTTTTTCTGGATGTATTCGACGACCATCCCGACGCATTCGTCAATCGCGTAGCGGTCGGTATCGACGACCATCTCGGGGGTCTCGGGCGGCTCGTAAGGCGAGGTGATGCCGGTAAATTCGGAGATGTCCCCCTTGCGCGCCTTTTTATAAAGCCCCTTCGGGTCACGCTTTTCGCAGGTGGCGAGATCCGCCTTGACGTAAATTTCGTGGAAATGATCGCTGGCAGCTTCGCGCGCACGGCGGCGGTCGTCGCGGTAAGGGGAAATGAACGCCGTGATCGTCACCAGCCCCGCATCCGCCATCAGCGCCGCGACTTCGCCGACGCGGCGGATATTCTCCGTCCGGTCCTCGGGCGTAAAACCAAGATCGCCGCACAGGCCGCGCCGGACATTGTCGCCGTCCAGCACGTAAGTTTGCATTCCTTTGATGTGCAGCGCGTGTTCGATGCGCATGGCCAGCGTCGATTTGCCGGCGCCGGACAGTCCCGTCAGCCAGATGACCGCGCCCCTGTGACCGTTGCGGTATACCCGCGCATCGGCGGTCAGCAGATGATCGACGGCATGGATGTTTTCCTGCGACTTGTGCTGGACTTTGCGCTGGTCGGCCAGCCCTTCCATGCTGATGATGCCGCCGCCCACCACGTCGTGATTTTCGATGATGACGGCGCGGCCCATCTTGTAGTTCTCCTGGAACGGGTCGAGCGCCAGCATTTCGCGGCTGGAGAAAGTGACTTCGGCCATTTCATTGATTTCAACGGCGTCCTTCTCAGACCGCGACAGGTCGTCGGTGTTGATGACGCGGTCGATCGACTGCACCGTCACCACCGCTTCATAGGTGGACAGCTTGATTTTATAGTTGCTGCCAACGCGCAGCGGCTTCTTGCCGAGCCAGAAAATATTGGCGTGGAAAACATGGGTGAGCATCGGCGCCCGCAGCTCGTGGCTGGCGATATCGCCCCGCGCCACAAAAATCGGCTGGTCGAGGGTAATGCCGATCGACTCTCCCGCCTGCGCCGACAGGATGTCGTGCGGCATGCCCCATTTTTCGATGGAGACGACGGTGGCCGTGCGGTTGGACGGCGAGAACACCAGCTTGTCGCCCTTGCGGATAATGCCCGACTCAACGCGCCCGGCGATGATGCGCTGCTCGTCGAAACGGTAAA
>JAHFPI010000038.1 GCA_023266795.1 Rhodospirillales bacterium | reverse complement strand
TTTGTTCAGCTTTACGGGGCCGTAGCTGAAATTCGTATAACTCAGACCGTGGCCGAAAGGATAAAGCGGCGCGTTCTGCACATCGAGATAGTTGGAGGTGAATTTCTTGAACTCGGCGGACGGCGCGGGACGGCCCGTATTTTTGTAAGCGTGATAAACGGGTATCTGCCCCACATTGCGGGGAAATGACGCGGTCAGCTTTCCGGCGGGGTTGTAGTCCCCGAATAAAACGTCGGCGATGCCGTTACCCGTCTCGGTGCCGCCGAACCATGTCATCAGCATGGATGTGGCATGTTCGTTCTCCCACTCCAGTGTCAGTGGGCGGCCGCTCATCACCACCAGCACAAGCGGCTTGCCCGTGGCCGCCAGAGCCTTGAGAAGATCGCGCTGGCTTTCGGGTATGCTTAAATCGGTGCGGCTGGAACACTCGCCCGACATTTCCTTGGCCTCGCCGACCACCGCGACGATCACATCAGATTTTTGCGCCACCGCGAGCGCTTCGGCAATCATTTGTGCGGGTGTACGCGGATCGATTGTCGCCGTCTCGCCGAAAACGTTTACTTTCTTGGCCAGTTCAACATCATCGGTGATATTCGCGCCCTTGGCATAGAGGACGGTGACACCATCACCCGCCGCGTTTTTAAGCCCCTCCAGAACCGGGATAGATTTTTCCGGGTCGCCGCCCACGGCCCACGTGCCCAGTATATTCTTTTTATCATCGGCCAGCGGGCCGATCAGCGCGATGGTTCCGGTTTTTTTAAGCGGCAGGGCATTGTTTTCGTTTTTCAGCAGCACGCAGGAGCGGGCAACAGCTTCGCGCGCGGCCTGCCTGTGTTCGGGACTCATTATTTTATGCGCCGCCCTTTGTTCGCTGAAGAATTTATAAGAATCGTCGAACAGGCCGAGCCGGTATTTTGCCTCAAGAATCCGGCGGCAGGCCTGATCGATCTCCCGCTGCGCGATTTTTCCTTCAGCCAGTGACTGTTTAAGCGTTGTCAGGAACCCCTCGCCCACCATATCCATGTCGACGCCGGCCTTGAGCGCCAGCGCCGAAACTGTTTTCAGATCGCCGACTCCGTGTGCGCTCATTTCGTTGATGGATGTGTAGTCAGTGACCACAAGCCCGCCGAACCCCCACTCCCTGCGCAGTATATCGGTGAGCAATCCCTTGTGCATACTGGCGGGAATGCCGTTCACATCATTGAATGCCGTCATCAGGCTGCCTACACCAGCTTTGACCGCCGCTTTAAAGGGAGGCAGATAAACCTCGCGCATTTTCTGCTCGCTCATGTCCACAGTATTATAATCGCGCCCGCCCTCGGCCGCGCCGTACAGGGCGAAATGCTTGGCGCAGGCCATGACCGTATCAATGCGGGATAAATCCTTGCCTTGATAACCTTTGACCATCGCCTCTGCGATGCGCGATCCCAGATGCGGGTCTTCTCCCGCGCCTTCGGCCATGCGGCCCCAACGCGGATCGCGGGCAACATCGACCATCGGGGAGAATGTCCATTTCACGCCGTCGGCGGCGGCTTCGACGGCGGCAATGTGCGCGCTCTTTTCAATCAGCTTCATATCCCACGTACAAGACAGCCCGAGCGGAATCGGAAAAACAGTCTTGTGGCCGTGAACAACGTCCGCGCTAAACAGCAGCGGAATATGCAGGCGCGATTCCTCGACGGCCATTTTTTGTATCCTGCGCAGGGTTTCCGGCGACCACACATTAAGCATCCCGCCCACCAGCCCCTGGCTGATTTTTTCCTCTGTGCCTTCATTGACGACGGCGCCGGTCACCGTGGCGCCGCCGTTGGCAACGAGATTGAGCTGTCCGATTTTTTCATCGAGCGTCATCCGGCGCATCAGTCCGTCGATAAAGCCCTTCATTTTTTTGGCTGCCTTGCGGTCGCTGTCATCAGTCATGAAGGCCTCTGTTGCTGCACGCATTATTTGCCAGAATTTGATTGCGCTACAATATTGTGATTTATATCCTATGTCAAACCAACAGCTTCATAGGCGGCATTTTAAATGTTATGACAATTAAACGGCGTCCGTGAATGGATTTCTCTTGCCTGACAGGGGCTTTTTGTTTATGTAATGAGCCTGATTAAACCTTAGAAAGAGTACAAAACTATGGCTGTTCCAAAGAAAAAAACATCGAAGTCCAGACGGGATATGCGCCGGTCTCACCACGCGCTGAAGTCCCCTTCCGTCGTGGAAGACAAGCACACAGGCGAAATGGTGCGCCCGCATCATGTCTGCCTGAAGACAGGCATGTATAAAGGCCAGCAAGTCATCGACGTCGACTAACACAGTCTGCGAAGCTGACTGTGTCATCCACATAATCTCAAAGGCACCCCCTTTGCAAAATGACCTGGTAATATCCCTGGATGGAATGGGGGGCGATCATGCGCCTCAAATCGTGGTTGAGGGCGCGCACCTGTCGCGCCAGAAATACCCGCAGGCCTCGTTCATCATTTTCGGCGACGAAAACAAAATCAGGCCCCTGATAAAAAAATATCCGGATCTTGAATCCGTCATGGAAGTGCGCCACACCGCCGACCGCATCACCAGCGAGGACAAGCCGTCGATAGCGCTCCGCAACGGCCGCAACTCCAGCATGCGTCTGGCGATTGACGCCGTCGGCAGGGGGGAAGCGCAGTGCGTCGTCTCCGCCGGCAATACCGGCGCCCTGATGGCGATGGCCAAGTTCGTGCTGAAAGTCCTGCCCGGCATCACGCGTCCGGCGATTGCGACATACCTGCCGACCAAAGTCGCGGGACATGGCACGGTCATGCTCGATCTCGGTGCCAACGTCGCCTGCGATCCTAAAAACCTGTTGGAATTCGGCGTACTCGGCGGCGTTTTCTCGCGTGACATTTTAAAAATCGCCGTGCCGCGCATCGGCCTCCTCAACATCGGCTCTGAATCGGTGAAGGGCCATGAAACCGTCAGGGAAGCGGCGGAACTTTTTACTGCCGCCAGCCATCTGCCCGGAAAATACATCGGCTTTGTCGAAGGGAACGACATCGGAGCCGGCACCGTCGATGTGATCGTCACGGACGGCTTCACCGGCAATGTCGTCCTGAAAGCAATCGAAGGCACAGCCAAACTGCTGGCCAGCCTCGTCAAGCAGGCCTTTCAATCCTCCCTGCTGATGAAAATAGGTTTTGTATTATGCCTGCCGGGAATACTGGTGGCTCTGCCCGCCTTCATCGCCTTGAAAAAACGGGTCGACCCGCGCTCCTACAACGGCGCCGGACTGATGGGACTCAAAGGGCTGTGCATTAAAAGCCACGGCGGCACGGACGGTATCGGTTTCGCCAACGCCATCGGCGTCGCCGCCGAGATGGTGCTGATCCACTTTAACGAAAAAGTCGCGCAGGCGATTGAAAGCATAGGCATGGGCGCCGCCCCCGCCGCCGTCGAACCGGAAGAAATTATGCCATGAGGCGCTCCCGTATCATCAGCTGCGGCGCCTATCTGCCCGAAGGCATCATGACCAACGACGACATCGCCAAAATCGTCAAGACCAGCGACGAATGGATCGAGCAGCGCACCGGCATCAAGGCCCGCCATATCGCCGCCGAAGGCCAGACGACCTCCGACATGGCGACCCGCGCCGCGCGTCGCGCGCTGGAGAAAGCGAACCTGACAGCGCAGGATATAGACGCCGTTTTTCTGGCAACCACCACGCCCGACCAGACCTTTCCCGCCACCGCCGTCACCGTGCAGGACAATATCGGCATGGGCGACAGGGGCTTTGCTTTTGACATTCAGGCCGTCTGCTCCGGTTTCATTTATGCTTTAGCGACGGCGGATAACTTTATTAAATCAGGGCAGATTAACCGCGCGCTGGTGATCGGCGCAGAGCGTTTCAGCAGCCTGCTCGACTGGACGGACCGCACCACCTGCGTGCTGTTCGGCGACGGCGCGGGCGCGGTGATCGTTGAAGCCGACACCGCCGCCACAGGCACCAAGGAAGACCGCTGCATCCTCTCCACCCATCTCCATTCCGAAGGCGCGCAGCGCGGGCAGCTTTATGTCGACGGCGGCCCCGCCACCACCCAGACGGTCGGCCATGTCCGGATGAACGGCAAGGAAGTGTTCCGCCACGCCGTCACGCGGATGGGCGAAGTCGTCCTGGAAACGCTGCATGCCAACGGGCTGCAGCCGGAAGATATCCGCTGGCTGGTGCCGCATCAGGCCAACAAGAGAATCATCGACGCAACCGCTGAAAAACTTCATCTGTCACCTGAACGCGTTGTTATAACAGTGTCTCAGCACGGCAATACTTCGGCTGCCTCGATTCCCCTCGCCCTGACCACGGCGGTGGAGGACGGGCGAATCCGGAAGGGCGACCTGATTCTGATGGAAGCGATGGGCGGCGGCTTCACCTGGGGGGCGGCGCTGGTGCGCTGGTAAGTAGGGCGTAACCCCTTGTTCTGTTGCAGTTTCGGAGGCCTTTAATTACTACAACTTTATTTCTCAACTCTTTGTATTGACTGCCTTATTGTGAATCGGTACTGTAAATCCACGTTAATCTTTTGAGGTGCAAATATGAGTAGCCAAACGATTACCCGCGCAGATCTGAGCCAAGCCGTATATGAACAAGTCGGCCTGTCCCGCAACGAATCTGCCGATCTTGTCGAAACTGTTCTTGCAGAAATCTGCAAAGCGCTGGAACGCGGAGAGATGGTCAAGATCTCTTCCTTCGGCACATTCCAGGTGCGCAGCAAACGCCAACGTGTTGGCCGCAATCCGAAAACCGGAGAGGAAGTGCCTATCCTTCCGCGCCGCGTCCTCACTTTCCGCGCCAGCAATGTCCTGAAAGACCGCATCAATCCTGCTGAATAACTGATACGAAGGAATACAATTCCATGTCATCCACGACGTCCCCCGCCCCGAATCCCTCCGCTAAACCCCAAGTTTCCCCCCAGCAAGACCAGACCATCCAGAATATCCCCAACCGCAGGCCGATGAAAAAAGCGGTCAAGCTGGCGCCGGCAAAATCCGCCTCTGCCTTCCGCACCATCAGCGAAGTGGCGGACGAACTTAAAGTGCAGCAGCACGTCCTGCGCTTCTGGGAGAGCAAATTCGCCCAGATCAAGCCCCTCAAGCGGGGCGGCGGCCGCCGCTACTACCGTCCGGAAGACGTCGAGCTGCTGAAAAACATCCATCACCTGCTCTATCAGGAAGGGTACACCATCAAGGGCGTGCAGAAACTCCTGCACAGCACCCGTGGCAACCTCACCGCCCGCGTCGGCGAAACGATCGAGGAAAAAACGGCCGCCCCGGCGATCTCCGCCGTCAGCAAAAACCGCGACGAACTCCAGTCGATGCTGGCCGAGCTGAAATCCATGCGTAAACTGATCGGTTAACCTGCCCTAAAGTAACTATTTACATCCCGCCCCGCGAATTGCTATATTCCGGCCATTCAGGATATTGTCGGACTGTAGCGCAGCCTGGTAGCGCACTTGCATGGGGTGCAAGGGGTCGAAGGTTCAAATCCTTTCAGTCCGACCATTACCTTTCCTAGCTATCTGAATGAGATAGCAGGAACTGCCCTTCACAATAAACAGCTCTCGAAAACAGCTTGATGCAATCTTGATGCACGAGGCTGTCAAATGGCGACTTTTACCAAGCGGGGCGACAAGTGGTTCGTTCAAGTCAGGCGCAAGGGCTTTCCTACATCCTGCCGTTCCTTCCGTCAGAAATCCGATGCAGACGAATGGGCAAGGCATATGGAGATTAAGGCAGACCGTGGAGAACTGCCCACGCCTACTAAGGAACTCGGCAAGCATACAGTGCGGAGCATCCTTGAACGCTACAGGGATGAAATCAGCGTCAAGAAGAAGAGCCACGATAACGAGAGGCATATCCTCAATGCACTGATGCGCCAGCCCTTCGCTCCCCTCTCGCTTGCTGAAATTAGGGCAGCGAAGTTTGCAGACTATCGGGATATGCGCCTGAAGACTGTGAAAGCTGGCACGATACGCCGTGAGCTTGCTTTGCTGAAACATGCCTTCGATATAGCGCAGAAGCTCTGGGCGTTGCCGGTACGGGAGAACCCGCTAGACAGGCTTCCCAAAATCAGGCCGCAAGCTGGACGTACACGCCGCTTAGAGGAAGGCGAATATGAGAAGATTGTTCAGGCCGCAGACGATACCCGCAATTCTCTTATCCTAGACTTCGCCACCAGCACCTTTGAAAAGATGATGCAACGTACCGCTCCTGTCGGAATGGAGGAGCTGATGGGTGAACAGAAATAACAAATGCCGCATGAATGTAAATTATCAATATATTTCAATATATTAGCTGATAAACGAGGCTATCTGACTCATATATAGAAGGAAAGCGTTCTAATTGCGCCAGAAGTAGCGTATATGTTTCTCTCTATAGAGAAAAATGGCGGACTTAAAATGGCTAACATTCAGGGCGTAAAGCCGGAAGTTTATACTAAATCAATGCGGCTTAGGTGGAAGCAATTAAGTCTGACCTATAATCAGGCTTTGCAAGATGCTTGGCGCGACATGGCGGACACGTTTAATCAGCATACCGTCTCTCAGTATTCCTGCACTGTAGCACACAATTGAGAGTATTTTTCAATCCAGCTATCGCGGCCAGAAATTTGGTGTAGAAATTCGTGACAGCGTATTGAGAAATCCTCGTTTTCACTTTCCCCCGTGTCGTACTCTCTGTCACAAGTGCGGCAATAGTACACAGGGAGACAGGGTATAACCCGCTGCAGAGATGCCCTTTCCAAGTCATTAGCGACTCGCTAGACCGAGCGGCAAGGTTCGTCCGGTACTGCCTAGCTCCCTACAGCCAGACGATTCCTGAGATGCTTCTATTAGCTTGCCGCAGAACGTAATGTTGTTGCTCATGGAGACTGCTCCACGAACACCCTGTGCGGTATGTTTGATGCAATTCTGATGCACTTGATGCACCAGATATTTGATTCCGGTAAACAAATCGCTTGACCAGTATCTAGCCTCCATGATACACAATTCGCATTAGTGTGTTGTTTTCTTGGCTGTTTCTAGCTGTGGAAGCGCAGACTGGTAAAGCCGAGACGGAGGCGAGGCGAACAGCCGCACTTGCATGGGGTGCAAGGGGTCGAAGGTTCAAATCCTTTCAGTCCGACCATTTTTCCTTTGTAATGACAACTGGTTAGTCATTCACGGAAGCCCCACAGAAATCATAGGTTAGTCAACTTGTCACGCTGGTGTCACAACTGCGTGGTCTTTGGCTATCCCAAGACACATAAGGTCAAACCATAAATACCTACCCCCAAATTTCAGGCATAAAAAAACCGCCTGTTGGCGGGTTTTGGGAGGGGAGATCGGGGTCTCGCCCACTTCTCGAGGATGACTAGATTTGACCATAAATGTTACCCAAAGTCAAGGAAAACCGCCATTTTTCGCCAAGCCCTATACATAACTCTTTACAACCTGCCCCGTTTAAGTTTACAATAAACACATCACAAAAACGGAGGCGGTTTTGCCAAGAAAAAAACTTGTTGAAGGATTTGAACGGTTTCGGAAGAAGTACTACGAAAGTGGTTCACATCTGATGGAAAAGCTGGCCAAGGACGGCGCGCATCCGGACTTCTTCGTTATCAATTGCATCGACCCCCGCAACGGCGCGGACCTCGTTTTTGACGCCCAGCCGGGGCAGCAGTTCATCCATTCGCAGATGGCCGCCATCATCCCGCCCTATAACGCCAACAGGCAATGCGAGGTCGGCGCCTCGCTGAGCTACGCCATCGACACCAAAAAAATCAAGCACCTGATCGTCATGGGGCATTCGCTGTGCGGCGGCGTCTCGGCGCTGGTCGACGGCACCTCGGACCACTATATCGATTCATGGACGAAAATGGCCGGACAGGCCAAAACTGCCGCCAAAACCAAGGTCGGCGCCAACGATCACACCGTCCTCCAGCATGAAACGGAGCGTCAGGTGGTTATCATGAGCCTGCGCAACCTCATGGAATACCCCATGGTCAAGAAAGCTTTGCAGGAAGGCCGCCTGACCGTCAACGGCTGGTTCTTCGATATGGAGAAGGGCACACTGCATGAATACAACCCGGCAACCAAGGCCTTCAAGCAGCTGAATATCGTCCCGCCGGTTGTTCAGGATAACAACATCTGCATATACCCCCGCCCCCCGAAAAGCCCGCCGGGGATAGCTCCTTAAGTTTTAAGGTTTTGGCTGTTGTCTGGCTGCCGCCACGGCAAGGCGGCGGTCGTTTTCCGCGCGCAGGGCTTCAAAGGCTTCATTATTCGCCGCACGCCCCGCGTTGGAGGCATAGCCTTCCTTGCCGACAATGCTGTCGAAAAAGAATTTACGCGAGCTGTCGGTGGTTAAATCAATATTAATTCCTGCTTTTTTCTTTTCTGCCGTCATCAGCGCACCCGTCGTATCGCTATACTTCATTCCAGCCCCGCTCGATGCATAGAGATCGGAATCGGAAACAATCGCCGCCATCTGCGTCAGCTTGGCGTCACCCGCCAGCGCCTTAAGTTCGGAAAATTTGTTCTGCGGGTCAATCACCGTAAAATCAACGGTACGCCCCTCCCGCTGCGCCTTCGCCACCACCTTCAGCACCGCATGCGGACCGTCCGGACTGGTGGTTAGCAGGATCGTATGGATTTTGTCAATATCCGGCGCGGACAACCCCGCCTCCTGTAATAGCGGCTCCATCAGATAAAATGATTTTTTCTCGTTAAAATACAGGTCGTCCGGAGGGTTGTCGCGGCCTTCGTGGTCGAGGTCGTGGCCGATCGCCGCGATAAACGTCAGCGCCTGCTCCAGCTGCGTCAGGACGACCCCGCCCGCCTCGCCGCCTTTGACCATCGCGTTATTCTTTTCCAGCAGATTGGCTGTCACCGCCGCAACGTCCGTATAATGGAACTTGCTGTGATAGGGCGGCGCAATGGCGGCCTTCATTTCCGCGCGCACCGCCACCATGATCATGGCCTTGTAAGCCGGACTGTTTTTATCTAGCCCCAGCACAGCAGCATGGTGGATCGCCAGCGCCGGCAGACTCGGGCGAAGACCCGTCAGCCGATATTGCTCAAGGTGAATCTCCGTGAATTTTTTAGCCGTCTCCAGCGGCGTACTGCCGGTATGAAAAAAGAGGCCGCCCTTTTCCGCGAAGCTGCGGTCAAGCGCGCGGATCTCCTTCAGCGTGTTCCGCAGTTTCCGGTCATGGCCGAGCGCCTCCGGATTGTCCTTGAGGACGCGGTTGATTTCCTGTGCGATACGCAGCGCTTGCGGCAGGGGCGTCGTCATAAGGCACCTCCGACTTTAATATCCACAAAGGAAAGGAAAATGGCTTCCAGTTTCAGGATTTCCTGCTGTGTATCCTCCGGCAGGTCATCCCATTGTTCATGCAACTGCTCGATCACCTGCGCCATGCCGGCGATATCCCCCGCCGCCACATATTCCTCCAGCTCCCTGACCTGCTTTTGATATGTTTCCGTCATGGTGCTTTCCCTATCCTGAACGGGCGCCGGACGGGAATATCGCGTTTCAGCGCCGGAGAAAAATCCGCGATGTCCTCGGCCAGATCACGCGCTTTTTTTTCGGCTTCCTGCCGGATTTGTTCCGCAAGGCGCTGCGCCCGGCTTTCCGTTTCTTTTTCCAGCAGCGACGTTATTTCCGGCTTGTCGCGTTTTCTGGACATCATCAGGGCTGTGTCGCCGGCGGGGTTTTTTTCATCAAGATCGGCCCCCTTCTCCAGCAGCAATGCCACGATAGCCGCATGCCTGTTCCATGTAGCGCGCATCAGCGGCGTCCAGCCATGCTCGTTTTTCTGCTCGATGTCGGCGCCCCGCTCCAGCAGCAATTTCACGGTGCTCAGGCGCCCGCAGGCCGTCGCATCCATCAGCGCCGTAAAGCCGTTGTTATCTTTTTCCTCGATATAGGCGCTGCCGTATTCATCCAGAAATTTTATCACAGCCGCATCGTTATTTCCGGCAGCGGCGGCACCAACAAAGGCAACCACCTCCGACCGCGAAGGCTGTTTATTGAACGATTTCTGTAGCTTGCCGGAAGCCATGCGACCAGACCCTTATTCTGCGTATAAGTATAATATAATAACAATTATTATATATTATGTCAATAGCAGAAATTAACTAATTTTTGGCCGATTCCCGCTACAATAGCCCTACGACATTCACAGGAAAGGGACGCACATGCCAGATACCGGTCATACCAAGAAATCCTCCCCGAAAAGCGCCTATGACAAGCTGAAAGAGCGCTTCGCCAAGATCATCGACATCAGCAACGCCTCCGCCATCCTCTACAAGGAAGCGGAAGTGTCCATGCCGAAGAACAGCAGCGACGACCGCACGCGGCAGCTCATGGCGCTGGCGGAAGTCACCCACGACCTTATCAAGGCGCCGTAAGTCGAACGCTGGCTGGATCAGGCGGAAAAGCACAGCGCCTCGCTGCCGCCAGCAGATGTCCGCAACCTTGCCCTGATGCGCCGCGCCTGGGTGCATGAAGCCTCCCTGCCGGACGAGCTGGCGTCGGAAATGGCCCGTATCGGCAGCGAAGGCGAAAGGCTGCACACCGAACTGCGCAAAACCGGCGACTGGGCGAAGATCAAGGACTGGTACGCCCATTCCTTCGAGATCATGCGCACCGTTGGCCAGATTAAAAAAGACAAGCTGGGCTCTGCCTCGGTCTATGAAGCGTTGCTGGACACGTTCTCCCCCGACCTCGCCGATGCGACCGTCGCCCGCGAACTGGGGGCGATGGAAAAAGTTCTGCCCGGCATGATCCGCGAAGCGATCCAGCGGCAGGCGCAGATGCCCGCGCCGATTCCGCTGAAAGGCCCCTTCCCCAAGGCGCAGCAGGAAGAACTGGCGCGGCGGCTGACAAAAGCCATCGGCTTTGATTTCACGCGCGGGCGCATGGATATGATCGACGCGCACCCCTCCACCGGCGGCAGCGCCAGCGACGTCCGCTTCACCACGGATTGCGATGAAGCCTCGTTCCTTGAAGCTGTCTATTCGACGGTGCATGAAGCCGGGCACGCCCTCTATGAGCAGAACACGCCGCTGGAACACCGCTACCAGCCGGTCGGCGGCTCGATGGGCATGTCCATTCATGAAAGCCAGTCGGGCATCATCGAGCGGAACGCCTGCCACACGCCGGAATTTTTCCAGTATCTGGAGAAAGAGGCGCGCGACGTTTTCAACCGTCCCGACGATCCGGCCCTGTCCGCCAAGAACCTCGAACGGCTGGCCAGCAAGGTCAATCCGTCGTTCATCCGCATCGAGGCCGACGAGCTCACCTATCCCGCGCACATCATCCTGCGTTACAAGCTGGAAAAAGCGCTGGTCGAAGGTACGCTCTCCATCGACGACCTGCCCAAGGCATGGAACGACGGCATGAAAAACCTTCTCGGCATCACGCCGCCGGGCAACGCGCAGGGCTGCATGCAGGACGTCCACTGGCCGACCGGCTCCATCGGCTATTTCCCCGCCTATACGCTGGGCAACATGGGCGCGGCGCAGTTTTTCGACGCCGCCTGCAAAGCAAAGCCGGAAATCCCCGCCGAACTCGCCAAGGGCAACTTCAAGCCCCTGCGCGAATGGCTGCGCGACAACGTCCACGGCAAAGGCTCGCTGCTGACGACCGACGAACTTTTCATCGCTGCCACCGGCGAGAAACTGAACGCCAAGCACTACCTCAACCACCTCAGCACCCGCTACCTCGGCAAACCGCTGCAACAGGCACCGGCGGCGAACGCAAATAGCGTGAAGCAGGTAAAGAAGCCGGGAGGGTAGGCAAATCGGGAACGTTTATAAGCCGCTTGGGGAGGAAATATAGTAGGGATGATGAACGCATCATACTTGTTGTTCCTTTTCGCCTTTCTCACTTCTTTGGCTTTATTCATTTTTGCCATGGAGAAAAGGGGAACTGAGAAATATGGCCTGTCCTTTTTTGCAAGCACACAATTTTGTATAATAGGATCCGGAATAATATTTCTGATTGCGGTGGGAATTCTGACTTTCGCATATGGCGCGACGGGAGGTTACTCAACCGCAGGGATGATTCCCGTGGAATTGGCAAGCTTGCTGACTTTTGCCGCCGCGCTGGTGATTAATATAAAACGCAGCAATGCGTCATTTGGCTTTTTCTATACGCTTGCCCAGGCCGTCGCCGTATACTTTGTTTTGTTAGTGGCGCTGTTTATATTTTTTCTTCTGAAAGTTTTCCAGTATTTAGGCATTCATGACGTACAAATATTTGAAATACTGGACTATGTAGTGCAATTTTTATATCTGTTATCAGCCGGAGCCGTGGTTTGGGGGGCAGCGGATTTCACGCGCAGGCTCCTGAACAGACGCGTAAAAAAATAATCCCCAATCCTCAGCGACCCTCCCAACAAAAAAGCCCGGCGCTTTGCAGCACCGGGCTTAATCTGTGTTCAGTTACCTGAAGCGCTTGTATTAAGCGGCTTGCAGGTTAGCAGCTGAATTACGACCTTTTTCAGATACGATGTCGTAGCTGATCTTTTGGCCTTCGTTCAGACCACGCAGGCCTGCACGCTCAACTGCGCTGATGTGAACGAATACGTCCGCACCACCTGCATCAGGCTGGATAAAACCAAAACCTTTTTGAGCGTTGAACCA
>JAHFPI010000037.1:10184-12707 GCA_023266795.1 Rhodospirillales bacterium | reverse complement strand
CGGTGTTCCGTCTTTGGTCTTTAAAACAAGCTTTTCAAGATCGGCCGTTCCCGTGACGTAGCCTTTGGCGCGCACCACAAACTCGGTTTCCGCCTGCTCGATCACGCGCCCGCCGGTTTCGCGGCTGGAGGAGCGGATGACTTCTTCCACGCGGGACAGGGGGATGCCGTAGGCGCGCAGTTTCGCGGGATCGACCAGAACCTGATATTCCTTGACGAAGCCGCCGACGCTGGCCACTTCGGACACGCCCGGCACGGTGGCCAGCTCGAATTTGAGGAACCAGTCCTGCAGGGCCCGCAGCTGTGACAGGTCATGTTTCCCCGACCTGTCCACGACCGCGTACTGAAAAATCCAGCCCACGCCCGTTGCGTCCGGGCCGATTTCCGTTTTGGCGGCGGGCGGCAGCGCCGACTGTATTTTCGACAGAGCCTCGAGCACGCGCGAGCGCGCCCAGTAAAGGTCAGTGCCGTCCTTGAAAATCACATAGACGAACGACGCGCCGAACATCGAGAATCCGCGCACGATTTTGGCTTTCGGCAGGCCGAGCATGGCGGTCGAAAGAGGGTAGGTCACAAGGTCTTCAATGATTTGCGGCGCCTGCCCTTCGAAATCCGTGCGGATAATAACCTGCGTATCGGACAGGTCGGGGATGGCGTCCAGCGGCGTGCGCTGCATGGCCAGAATCCCGCCGGCCAGTATAACCAGCGCCATGATGGAGATCAGCAGCGGGTTTTTGACCGACCATTCGATAACGCGGGCGATAAAACTTTGGGTCGGATCGTGCCCGAGGCTAGTGTTTGCCATGATCGGCTCCATTCGTATCCGTATCCGTATCCATTTTTTCCAGAGACTCCCTCAGGGAGGATTCCGAATCGATCATGAACTGGCTGCTGGTGACGACGTCCTCGCCTTCTTTGAGGCCGGAAACGATCTCGGTCCGGCCCTCGCTGGCAATGCCGGTTTCAACCGTTCGTGCCTGAAACTTTCCACCACCAAGGGAGACAATGACATGATTGCCGCTGCTGCTGCGTAAAACCGCCTCGCTCGGCACGGTGATGCGCTCGGAAACGGTCGCGGAAAATTCCACGGTCGCGTAGGCCGAAGGCTTAAGCGCGCCGCCTTTGTTCTCGACCACCAGCCGGATTTTCACCGTCCGCGCCTCGGCGTTGACCGTCGGATAGATATAATCCACTTTGGCGTCGTAGGGCAGTTCGGCGCCGGTCAGCAGGACTTTGGCGGCATTGCCGGCCTCGATGGTCGCGGCGTCTTTCTCGGGCACGGCGGCTTCCACCCAGACCACCGACAAATCCTGAATCCGCCCGATCTCGTCGCCGGCCTTGAGATAATGGCCGTTGCGGATATACAACTCCGTGAGCACGCCATCCGCAGGGGCGTGGAAGGGCACGGCCTCAAAGGGTTTGCGGGTTTTTGTCAGCGCATCAAGAGTCAGGTCATCGACGCCCAGCCGTTTCAGGCGCTGGCGCGCCGCCGCCGCGATGTCCTTAAACCCGCCGGCAAGAGCGGCAAGGTAGTCATTCTGCAATTCGGACAGCTCGGGGCTGACGAGCGTGAAGAACACTTCGCCTTTATTCACGCTGTCGCCGACGGCGCTGTATTTCAGGTCTGCGACGCGGCCTTCCACCTGACTGAACATATCGACGCGGCTGCGCTCGTTGGGCAGGATGCTGCCGGTCGCGCGGACGCCCTGTCCAAAACTGCTTTTAATGACTTTTTCCGTGCGCACGCCGATTTTCTGCAGGCTTTCGGCGGAGAGGGAAATAACCGGCTTTTCTCCCGCTGCGGCGGCGCTGGGCTCCTCGGCGTATTTCGGCTGGAGCTCCATGTCCATTAACGGCGATTTGCCCGGCTTGTCGAATTTTTTCCCCGGCACCATCGGGTCGTACCAGTAAAGTATCTTGCGCTCCGGCGGCTCCTGAACGGCCGGCACGGGCGCGCTCGCCTCATGCTGATGTTCTTCGCCCGCGATCAGCACCAGATCCATGCCGCAGATCGGGCACTTGCCCGGTTTCTCCGAGATAATCTGCGGGTGCATGGCGCAGGTGTATTTCGCCGCCGCCGTTTCATCGGCATAGGCTGTCCCGACCATCAGTGTCAGGACGAGCATCGCGGCCTGAAGCAGGGTTTTCATGGCTGTTCTCCTTCAATGATGTAATGGTTGAAATCGGCGATCAGCGCGGTGTTTCTGGCGCGTTCCTGCACCATGTTCAGGCGCGCGGTCAGCGCGTCCCGCCGCGCCTTGAGGTACATGCCGAAATCCGCCTTGCCTGCGCCGTACTCCCTGACCAGCGCCTTTGCCGCCGTTTCCAGATGGGCGCTCCTTGTTTTCAGCAGGTCGATTTTCTGGTCGCTGTTCTTTATCTGCGCTTTCAGGCGGCCAAGCTTTTCAACGACACTCCGTTTAACGTCGTCCATATCCAGCCGTGCCGCGTGCAGCGCCGCGTTCGCGCCCGCGAGCCTCGGCCGCTGGTTTTCGGACGACCAGAGCGGAAGGCTGACGCCGAC
>JAHFPI010000037.1:0-10174 GCA_023266795.1 Rhodospirillales bacterium | reverse complement strand
GCCGTGCGCTCCGCCGCTTCTTTCTGCGCCATGGCGACATCCCCGCCGGCGATTTTTACGGGATAGGTCTTTTCAGGATCGTTGTCCCACGCGGCCATTTTTATGACGGGCAGCACGATCTCGGGCACGTCGCCCAGCATGTTGGCCAGCATGGCGTCGCTCTCGTTCTCCTGCTGCGCCAGTTCGGCCTGCATGATCCCGATTTCCGCGCTGTCGGCCTGGCTCATCGCCATCCGGCTGGTGCCCGACTGGTTGGCGACGATGCGGCCCTTGATGCTGGTTCTTTCAGAGCTGAAAATATTCCCCTGTTCGCGGAGGATTTCTTCCTGTTCCCTGAAACTCTGGCGGTCGGCCAGCACGCCGATCATCTGCGCTTTCATCGCGGCGAAGGCGTAATCGGCCATCAGCTCGGTTTTTTGCGCTTCGGCCTGCATCTTTTCCGATCTGGCCTGACGGATGGCGGGGCGCGGTATTTCCTGTTTGAAGCCGAGCATGCTGTCGCCGCCGCCGCTGCCCATGCCGCCGCTGAATCGGTAATCCCGCTGCTCCATAAACAGCATCGGGTCCGGCAGCCCCAGTTCGCCCGAGGCATAATGCCGCGCTGATTCGGCGCGGAGCACATTGGCCTGAATCTCGGGATGCTGTTTAAGACGCAGCAGCAGGTCATCCAGAGTCAGCTGCGCCGGTGCCGCCGCATAAGCGGGAGGAACCAGAAAAAATAAAAACAGGATAAAGGTAAAAATACGCACGGCAATCTCCATTCCTTGGATTGAAAGCAAACAGGAACAGGGATGTGCTTAAATGCGCAGACGCTGCGTGGCGAGGAAGACGGGAGGATACGACCTGAAATTTTCCGCCAGCGCGGGAGGACCGTGCATAAGAAGTCCTTTTGAAATCGCAAGATTATCGGCAGTCAAAACTTGCGGCAGGATATACGGCACGTTGGCGCTGTCGGCTTTTTTAAGCAGCGAGACATCGCCCACGTGCTGCAGGTCGATCTTAGCACAATCCTTGAAAAGCCGCGTGCCTGCATCCGATTTTTGATTGGCCTCGGGGCAGCAGGGCATCCCCTGCGCCGACGCCATCATCGTCATGTGCGGCTGCGGGGTTTTCTGGTGATCCATGAACTTCGCGCACGCCAGACTTGGCGTGAACATCACAAGGACCAGAAGACTGAGAATAAACCTTTTCATAAGCCCTATCCTATACCCTCATGCTGATTCTACAACAGAGGAGTTAAAAAATTGCCACCATTTTCTAACTGCCTGTGATGCTTAAGCTTTATGGGCTATCGTGCGCCGAAAAAATAAGCGCGTAAGGGAATTGACCCTGTGGGCAGTTCTCGGCATACTGCATCCGCCGCCATTAAGAAAACTCCCTGCGGGGAGTTTATCGATGGCAAACACGGTTTGAAATTTTATCCCGGGGATGTAGCTCAGCTGGGAGAGCGCTTGCATGGCATGCAAGAGGTCGACGGTTCGATCCCGTTCATCTCCACCACCCTGCTTCGCTAAAGCTACGCAGGGCGAAAGCCCTGCAAATATATTTTAGCAGGGTGTCCTGCGAAGCTTTAGCGAAGCAGGACTGTTTCAGAAGGAACAGTTGTTTGTTCTATGTTTATTTGATCGCCAGCCAGTCAAAAACTGATGAACGATACATCGGTTCGACGAATGATCTAAAAAAACGTCTTGTTGAGCACAACGCGGGCAAGTCCATTCACACAAACAAATTCAAACCGTGGAAACTTGTTACATACCTTTCTTTTGAAAGCCGCGCCAAGGCCGAGAAATTCGAGAAATATCTAAAGCACGGTTCGGGTCATGCTTTCGCCAAGAGGCATCTGTGGTGAGAGCTTTAGAAACTTTTAAAAGCATAACTGTGCAGAACGGAATAAATCCCGTTCATCTCCACCACCTTTCCACTATCCAGAGACTATACCTTCAGCTTATGAATACATAGTTTTTGAAGTCTTTAATAAAAATAAGTATATTCAATGTGTTACGCCTCAATTGGCAACTATAGATTTCTTTATTCTTGACAATATATTTTTCAGAACTATATTTCTTGCGAAATAACCATGAAGGAAAATTCAATGTCTTCTAAAAAACCTATCGATGATTTTGCGGCCGCTGCAGAAAAAACTCTTCAGGACAATTCGCCTGCAGGGCAGCAGCAAGCTCAAACGGAACACGAGAAAAAATATGCCGCGCAAGAAGCGCAGATGCTGGATCTTTACAATAATTCTATTGCGCCCATTGTAAAAGCTATTTCACGCCTGCCGGAAAAGGATGGAAAAAAATTCAAATGTCGTGTCCTCATAAAAAATGATCATGATGACATGCCAAAAATGAGCGTTGATATTGGTTACCAAGTATCCCCAAAACAGGTGGAAACCATAAGCTTTGTTGCTTCAATGGAATACAATACGCCTCTGAGCACACCGGTTTTTTGCTTTGGCGTCGATCCCACCCAAAAGAACCGTTTTCCCACGCTTCGGAAAGCAATGAATTCCGAAGGGTTTAGCACCGCAGCAAAACTTTTGGGCGAATGGGTTGCTAAAGTAGCTCCCGACCGGCTTGACGATCTGAAACAAGAATTGGCAAATACGGCACCGGAACCCGATAAAGTCAAATTCAAACGGCCGGAAGAAAGCGCACCGCCTCCCGCACCAGCGGCAGAGCAAAAGAAGCGCGGCTTTTTGGACAGATTCAAAAAATAATTTATAGTAGACATCATTAGCGGCCATAGCGGTTTAAACCTCTAACTGCACAGAACAGAATGAATGAATCACGTTGCTCTCTTCTTTAAAATGTTATTGACAATATATGCAACCTATGATTGAATAAATCTGCACTCGCGGTGGGAGCTGACTTCCATCCCTGTGCCGCAAAAAAGGACCCAGTTTCGGTTTAACCGCCGACTGGGTCCTTTTTTTATTTTTAACGACGGAAGGAGGTTTTCATGCTTTCCGGGCATGAGGTCGCGCGCGATATAGCTGAATCTAAAATTACCTATACACGCCATGCCCGCGAAGGCGGGCATCCGGCCTGCGGCGATGCCGCATTTATAAAGGCGCATGCATGCATTACATGCAAAGCATGCGGCGCGGCCAGCCCCCCGCCTGCGCGGGGGTGGTGTAAAGATAATTTTCAATTCCGCGATAATTTTTCGGCCCGTTGCGGACAAATGCGGACAAATACGGTCAAATGCGGTCAAAAACAGGCGGATCGTGCAGGTCGTAAATTGCTAACCGGTTACAAAGCAGAAACAATCCTTTTCAAGAATATTACCCTTTCGCTGTGGGGCTGTTACCCGGGGGGAATAGACTCAGAGGATGAGGTAAAAGAATCACAGGAGGAAAAAATGCTTGAACCCAGAAAATTATATAATGTTGCGGCAAAGTGGCATGTCGGGCCCGCCGGGCAAAGCGGTTTAGAGTATGCCTGTCGCAATGACGATAGCGTCATAAAGGATGATAAAGAAACGGTGGAACGGCTTCAGAAGACTGCCGAGCAGGGGAACGCCGACTCGCAGGTTCTTTTAGGGCTTATCTATTACCAGGGTTCCGGCGTCGAGAAAAATTATAAAGAAGCATTCAAGTGGTGGCACAAGGCGGCAGCGCAGAACGATGCCGAGGCCCAATACTCTCTGGGGTATGCCTATTATCATGGCGAAGGGGTCAAAAAGGATTATAAGGAAGCAATAAAATTGTATCGCATGGCTGCGACCCAGGGCTATGCCGCCGCGAAGAAGTTTTTAAATGACCACGGCTATAACAATAGGGTTTATGCGGCTTGCTGATATTAAAAAAATTATTTGAAAAAAGGAAAACAGAACATGGTCATCGCCAGTAAGGTCGCAAAAGGCGGGATGATTTACATCTCTGACGCGCGGGAGGGGCAGGGGAGCGTGACCGGCTCCGGGGCGACCCGGTCAAGGGGAACAACGAAAACGCTTAAAGTAATTTTTCTGCTGCTTACATTCCTTGTCCTGAGCAACGCGGCCCTTGCGTAGGAGGACGGCGCCTTTAATCGGTGACTTTTTTCAGGAATTCGGATTTCAGCATCATCGGGCCGATGCCCGGGACTTTGCAGTCGATGTTGTGGTCGCCCTCGGCCAGCCGGATATTTTTTATTTTTATGCCCACTTTCACGACAGTGGACGAGCCTTTGGCTTTGAGGTCCTTGATGACGGTGACGGTGTCCCCGTCCTTGAGCACTGTTCCGTTCGCGTCGCGCGCCACGATACCGCCGCCGTCGCCGCTTTCTCCGGCCTCTCCCGTCGCGGGCCATTCATGCCCGCATCCCGGGCAATTATAAATCCCCCGGTCCTCATAGGTATAGGCGGACTGGCATTTCGGGCAGGGCGGCAGCGCGGTCATGTTATTCGGCTTTCTGTTATTTTAGATGCAGCAAACTGTATACTATAGACATAACTGTATGGCAATCTTTCCGGCACGGCGGCTGCCAGAGAATAGAGATTATGTCAATAAACAATCAACCACTTTTGCATATAGACACCCCTTTTGCCCCATGCTACTTTTCCGTATCTTTTTAGAATCGTTTTTATTTCAGCGAAGGAGCTTTTTCAATGGCGACCAAAAAAACCTACGGCAGCAAAAAATCATCAGTTAGGGGCAAGCTGTCCTCGGCGTTTAAAAAAGCGGTGCTCGGCGGCATCCTGCTCGGCGCTCTGGCCGGATTTGGCGGTTACCAGTACGGCACCATCCAGACGGCGGAAATCAAAGTGACCGCCGTGCAGAATAACTATCTCGGCTGGAACAGCGACAAGCATGCGTCAATGTACGACTACAAGATCGTCACGGAGAACAACGGCACGTTCAACAACAGCGATTCAATGCTGCACCTCAAATTCAATTCTGCGGACGTCCAGGGGAAAATGGCGGTGGGCAAGACCTACGAGATCCAGTATTACGGCCTCCTGTTTTCCACGCCCGTCATTAATCTGTCGCCGAACATTCTCAGCGCCAAGCTGATTACGGAGGATGAACTGAAAGCGCGCGCGGATGCGGCGGCAGCCAAAGCATCGGCTGAACCTTCGCCGGCGGCGTCACAGCCCGCTGCGCAGCCCCCCGCCGGCGCT
This sequence comes from Rhodospirillales bacterium, assembly GCA_023266795.1. Lineage (GTDB taxonomy): Bacteria > Pseudomonadota > Alphaproteobacteria > Micavibrionales > UBA2020 > PALSA-926. Next base: position 5,071 of record JAHFPI010000037.1, on the reverse strand, counting down.
GAGTCGTGCCTGACCGGTGAAGTGGTCACGTACACCGTCGTTAAGAACGGCTACAGCCTGCAGATCACAATTCCGTCCGAAGCGCTGGGCAAAGTCACCGTCAACACAGTGAAGCCCGTCGCAGCACCGGCGCCCTGATCGGTTTTCGTTAGTAGTAGGATTATTTCGCTTCCGGCGCCGGACGTTCCAGCACGGCGTCACGCCGGAAACGGAACACGGCTGCGGGCCTGCCGCCCGCCACGGCGGATTTTTTGCCGGAAATTTCCTCGACCATGCCGGAGCTCTCGACCAGACGGCGGAAATTCTGCTTGTGCATCGCGTGGCCGGAGATCGCCTCCACGGTTTTTTGCAGATACAGCAGCGTGAATTCTTCCGGCATCAATTCAAACACCACCGGACGGTATTTCAGCTTGCCGCGCAGGCGGCCCATGGCGGTGGCGAGAATGCGGCGGTGGTCGTAAAGCATGGAGCGGCCCGGCACGGGGGCGCTGTCGCTTTTGATCCCCCGGTCGCGGATCGCTTCGTAAACCAGCCGCGCTTCATACAGCAGCTCGTAGCGTTCCAGCACTTTTTCGTCGTCCCAGACCATGCCTTCCAGCCCGAAGCACAGGTTGGCGCGGGCGCGGCGGCGTGACTTTTCTTCTTTCGATGCGCCGCTGTTGCTCCAGCGGGCCAGCTCCGGCTCGATCGCGTTTTCAATCGTTGCGGGTTTGCCGCGCCGCCAGTCTTCCCACGGAAAATAATTATACCAGTTCCCCCAGAATTCTTTTTCGGAGGTGCGGATTTTTTCCTGATGGGTGAGCGCCAGATAGCCGATCGACACCACGCGTGGCTCCCCCTGTTTCTGCCCCGCGTAACGGCCCCGGTTGCCGAAGGTATAAAGCTGCTCCACATAGCCCGGCGCCACCGGCGTCTGGTTCTTGACCCAGCTGCGCAGGCCCTGCTCCAGCGTCGGGTGCGTTTCCGGATCGAACGGGCCGAAGGGCAGCGCGTCGCCTTCCTCCCCGCTCGGTACGATGCCGACGGACAGCGCGTGTTCCGCGCCACGGACGATAAAGACCCTCGGTTCATGATGGTCGACGGAGACGATCACGGCGGAGAGGCCGATGATGATGCCGGTATTTCTGATGTTCTGGTTGTCGGCTTTCATGGGTTATTGGTATTGCTTGAGATTGGACAGGGCCCTGTCCAGCGCCGACAGGGCGCTGCTGTTGCCGACCTTTTCCTGCTGGATATAAGAGTCGGAGAGTCCCATTCTCTGGTACACCCTGTCCGGAACCCCTTTTTTGGAGCGCAGCCCATCCGCCAGATCCGCCAGATCCTCATAGGCCTCCCGCGCATTTTCACTGCGGACGTCCAGGGGCAGTTTCGGGTCGTTGACGGAGGCCATGGCGCTGGCGATATTTTCTGCAACCGTATACTCAATTGCCGACTTGCCCTTGACGTGCGCCTGAAAGCCGACGCTGGGAATTGGTTTTGATTGCGTGAGGCGGTCAGGCACGCCGTCGCCGTTGCGGTCCTGGCCGTGAAGCATCGACAGGGTCTGGAGGCTTGTCGTGTCTCCGGAGGAGTCGAGCCCGGGGATCGGGGTGAAGGGCGGCTGCTCTTTCCGGACAGGGCCGGCAACAACGCCTTCATAGCCGGACGGTTCGTCGCTGTTTGCCGGGGCCCCGCTGTCGCCGTCCTTGTCGGGAAGGGACGGCGGCGCTATCAGCCCCTCATACCCGCCGCCTTCCGCCTGCGCCGGCGGAACATACGCGCCATAGCAGGCCAGACCCGCAACAACGAGCAAAGACCGGCCAAGTGTGATGAGTTTTATCATCCGAACCTCTTTTTTTTCTTTTGGACACCTCTTAATATAGTATCATAAATTATTCCCCGCCTGCTTTACACGCTTATCATCAAAAGCCCGGAAATCGCCTAACTTATTGAAAGATTTAATTTAATGGCCACGTCCCTGACCCAGCTCCCCGTCCGCGAGATCCTGACGCTGTATCAGCGCCGGAAGCTGTCGCCGGTGGAGGTGATGCAGGCCTGCCTGAAGCAGGTGCTGAAATATAATCCCGCCCTGAACGCCTTCAGTTTCCTTGACGAGAAGCACGCGCTGCATCAGGCGCGGGGCTCGGAAAACCGCTGGATGCGGAATGAGCCGGTCGGCGGCCTTGATGGCATTCCCGCGACGATCAAGGACTGGTTTCACCACAAGGGCTGGCCTACCCGCTACGGCTCTACCGTTTCCAGCCCGCTCAAGCAGCCGGCGGATTCCCCGCCCGTGGCGCGGCTGCGGGAGCAGGGGGCGATCTTTATCGGTAAGACCACCCTGCCGGAATACGGCCACAAAGGAGTCACCGACAGCCCGCTGACGGGGATCACCCGCAATCCGTGGGACATGACAAAAACGCCGGGCGGTTCTTCCGGCGGCGGCGCCGTTGCCGCCGCGACCGGCATGGGATTTTTGCATCTCGGCAGCGATGCCGGCGGCTCTATCCGCATTCCCGCCAGTTTCAGCGGCGTTTTCGGCTTCAAGCCCAGCCCCGGCATCGTGCCGAACTGGCCGCCCAGCTTGTTTTCCTCCCTCTCGTCGGCGGGGCCGCTGGTGCGCGGCACGGACGATGCGGCACTGATGCTGGATGTGCTGACGCTGCCGGACAACCGCGACTGGCACGCGCTGCCTTACGCGCCGATGAACTTCGGCGCCGCCCTGAAAAAACCGCTCGCTCCCCTGCGCATCGCCTATGCCACCTCCATTAACGGCATCAGCGCCACGGCGGCGGTGCTGGACGTGATGAAAAATGCGCGGCGGATACTGGACGGGATGGGGCAGGTGGATGAAGTGACGCTGCATGTTCCCCATCTGGTGGATATTTTCAACAAGCACTGGAGCGCCGTAGCGTCTTACAGTGTCGCGCAGTTCAACGTGCGGGAAAAAAAGAAGCTCGATCCGCGCCTCCTGCATTGGGCGGCGGCGGGCGATGCGCTGTCGCTGCATGATTACCTGCAGGCCGAGCGCGACCGGATGACGGTCGGCGAATATTTCAAGGATCTGCTGGATACTTACGATATCCTTGTCACGCCGGCGACGGCGATGACGGCCTTCGACGCCGGCGTGAACATGCCGCCCGGTGAAAAAGGCAAGCCTTGGGATGACTGGACGCCCTTCACCTATCCCGCCAATCTCGCCAAACTTCCCGCCGCCTCTCTGCCTGCCGGCATGAGCCGTGACGGGCTGCCCGTCGGATTACAAGTGATGGGGGGATTTCTGAAAGATACGCTGGTGCTGCAGGCCTGCCGGCGGCTGGAAGAAGAGATCGCTTTCAAGCCGTGGCTGGCGGTGCAGGATAAGAGCTGACGTTGGTCAGGTAATGCTTCCCGGATGAAATTTCGTGAGCAGTTTCCTCAGACAGGCCGCACGGTCGGGTCTGAAGTTTTCGCCGAGCCACCAGTCTTCGACGAGGCCCAGTATCCGGCCGACTTCCGGCCCCGGATTTGCTCCGATAGTCAGGACATCATCCCCCCGCAGCGGAAAGAGCGGCGCGCGGAAAGATGTGGCGACATGATATAGTGGCTGCAGGGAATCTTTGTCTCCCGTCCGCGCTGCTTCCAGCAGCAACACGTTGCGCGCCATGTCGTTACCCAGACGGTAAACGAGTTTTCTGACGGCATTTTCCCCCATCCTCATCGATACGCCCAGATCTGGATTGATCATGCTTGCGAGCTGGGCGGCCTGTACGTTGGGAAGTTTCAGCCCCTGCACGATATTGCTCAGGCCGTTCACGGTCACTTCGAGCAGGGCCGCCAGACGTCGCAGGGCAAAGGCCGGGCATTCGTATAGATTTTCCAGCTGCACCATATTTTCCAGCGCCTGAATGTTGGTGGCTTCGGGCAAGAAATGCGTCGCCACGCCGCTGTGCAGCATCAGCTTCCAGACGGCCGGACAGGCATTCGCCTCAAGCAGTTTCATCACTTCCTTGCGGATGCGTTCTGCGGACAGTTTTTTGATTTCTCCGGCGGCGGCGGCGCAGGCCTGCAGCGCGGCGGCATCGGGCTCTCCCTGGCCGAAGTGCGCGTAAAACCGGAAAAACCGCAAAATCCGCAAAACATCTTCGTGGATGCGCTTTTCGGGTTCGCCCACAAAACGCACCAGTCCGCAGCGCAGGTCTTCCACGCCGCCGAACGGGTCATAAATGTCCCCGTCCGCTGTGGCAAATATCGCGTTGATGGTGAAGTCGCGGCGCGACGCGTCGGTCTTCCAGTCGTCGGTGAATTTGACATCCGCGTGCCGGCCAAAAGTAACCACGTCCAGCCGCAGCGTGGTGATTTCAAACGGATGGCCGTCGACAATCGCCGTGACCGTGCCATGTTTCAGGCCGATCGGCGCATGGGATATTTTGCAGTGTTTCAGGCGTTCGATAACCTGTTCCGGCAGCAGGGGCGTGGCAATGTCAATATCAAGGACTTTGCGGTTGGCCAGCGCGTTGCGGACGCAGCCGCCGACAAACCGCGCATCGCCGCCGTTCTCCGTCAGCGCCTGCATGATTTTCCGCGTTTCCGGCGCGACCATCCACGCCTGGGGCTGGAGTTTTCCGCTAAAGCCGGAGCCTGCTGCCGGTTCCTTTTTCATAGGGCGTCACCGCTGCATTTATTCTGTAATTTTCTGTCGCATTGATGAAGGGGTTTCATACATCTACATTCTTTGTCTATGATGGGCAGTATAACCGTTCAGACAGAAAAGTGAAACACCATGTCCTTACAACCTCTCGCCGCCGAAATGACCAGTGACCTTGAAAAAAGGGTTATCGCCCTTTCGGGAAAACTGGGGGATGCCCGGCAGAATATCCACAAGGTGATTTTCGGGCAGGAGAAGGTGGTCGACCTGTGCCTGACGGCGATTCTTTCCGGCGGGCATTTCCTGCTGATGGGCCTGCCCGGGCTGGGCAAGACCAAACTGGTCGATACGCTGGGGACGGTGATGGGGCTGGACAACAAGCGCGTGCAGTGCACGCCCGACCTGATGCCTGCGGATATCGTCGGCTCGGAAATTCTTGGCGGCGACAGCAGCGACCGCAGTTTC
>JAHFPI010000036.1 GCA_023266795.1 Rhodospirillales bacterium | reverse complement strand
CGACACTTCGCGAGCATGAATATATTTGTACAGAAATGTTCCCCGTGCGTCAACGGAATTTTTCCGCAGAAAATTTTTCCGGCGCGCAAAAAATAAATTCGCGCTGCGAAATCAACGGCATCCCCGCTGAAATATTTTTTTAAAATTTCCGGTTTTTGCGCGAAAAATACAACACCCCGTTCCCGCGCGTTCCCAAATGTTCCCCGGTGTTCCCGCGTGTTCCATCATAAAAATAATTAATAATATCAGCATGTTATAGAGATATTGATTTTTACATAATAATATAGTATACTTGGTGCACAAAAAAAGGAAGCGCAGACGTGGCGACTCAGCTTGAAAAAGATTTATTGGATAACGCTTTTCTCCTGTCGGCCAAGAACGGCAAGCTGGAGGATGTCAAAAAATATCTGGCCGAAGGCGCGTCGATCAATGCCGAGGATAAAGACGGAAAGAACGCCCTGTTTTTTACGGTTCTTAATCGTGATCAGGAGATGGCGGCATTTCTGGTTGCCAGCGGCATCAATAAAAACCATCAGAACCATGACGGAAACACACCCCTCATCTACGCCGTGGCGTGCCATCGGCAGGGGGTTGCGGTGCCGATGGTGCAGGCTCTCCTGTCGTGGCACGTGAACGCCGACATCCAGAACGAAAAGGGAGATGCGGCAATCCATTTCGCCATCGATGATTTGCCAAGCATGAAAAGCCTGCTGCAGGCCGCTGCCGATCTCAATGTCCAAAACCAGAGCGGGCTAACCCCGCTGATGCGGACGGCGGGAGGAAGCCTGCTGCAGGATACCCTGCCGGCGTTTCGCGCGCTGCTGGCAGCCGGCGCGGACCTTAATCTGCAGGACAAGAATGGCTTTACGGCGCTGATGTGGGCCGTTGTCCATCAGCACTGGCTTCCCGAACGCGATCAGATCCTGCGCGGGCTGGTGGATGCGGGAGCAGACATCTTTGCCGAAGACAACAAGGGACTCACGGCAATCGACCACGCCGCCAACCACGACCTGACAGACGCCGTGAAATATCTCAAACAATGCGCGCTGGAGAAGGAACTCAGCGGCTTTAAAAAAGGCCTCTCCCGCCCCATCAAGGCCACACGTCCGATCGGGTTCAAGCCATGACACAACTTGAAAAAGATTTACTGAACAGCGCCTTTTTCCAGTCGGTGAAAAACGGCAGGATGGAAGATGTCAAAAAATATCTCGCCGATGGCGCGGCGATCAATGCTGAAGACAGCAAGGGAAATAACGCGCTGATTCTGGCCATCATCAACGACGATCAGGAGATGGCGGCCTTCCTGATTGCCAGCGGCATCAACAAAGACCACCAGAACCACGAAGGAGACACCGCCCTCCTCGTCGCCATTTACTGGCGGCGGATGGACGTCGTGCAGATGCTGCTGGAAGCGGGGGCGAACCCCGATATCCGGGGCGGAAACGGCTATGCGCCTATGTATCACGCCGTTCAGGATTTGTCGCTTCTGGACAGCCTGCTGAAGGCTTCCGCCAATATCAATATACGGGACAGCGACGGCAGGACCCCCCTGATGCGCGCGGCGGAGCTGGGGAAAGAAGAGGCCCTTAATGCCCTGCTGAAGGCCGGGGCGGATATGACCCTGCGGGATCTGCAGGGCAATAACGTGCTGCTGCGTTTCGTCGTCTCCCACTCCTTTTGGCCGCCCGAGCATGACCGCGTCCTGCGCATTCTTGTGGAAGCGGGCGCGGATATTTATGACGAAGATAACAAGGGACTTACGGTAGCCGACCACGCCGCCGCGCGCGGCCTGAAAGACGTCGAAAAATATCTCAAGGAATACGCGATGGAGAAGGAGCTGAGCGTCTTCAAAAAAGGCCTGTCCCATCCCATCAAGGCCACACGCCCGTTCAGGTTCAAGCCATGAACAAAGCCGAGCAGGAATTGCTGGATAATGAGCTTATCGATGACGCCTGGCAAAATGATCTTGACGGCGTCAAAGAGTGCCTCGCACGCGGCGCGGCGCTTGATGCCGAAGACTATGTCGGGAGCAATCCGCTGATCGTGTCTGTCCTCGTTAAAAATCCGGAGGTGGCCGATTTTCTCATCGCCAGCGGCATCAACAAGGAACATAAAAACCATCAAGGCTACGCGGCTATCCATTTCGCCGTTGATGATTTGCCGACACTGAATAGTTTTTTGAAGAGTGGCGCCAATATCAACATACGGGCGTATGATGGCATCACCCCCCTCATGCGCGCAGTATTTCGCAAGTCAAGCGAAGCCACTCAAGCCCTGCTGCAAGCCGGCGCGGATATTAATTTGAGTGGTGCGGACGGACGGACCGCGCTGATGTATGCTGTCGACATGGTTCCGGAATGCTGGGGTTCGTACCACAATCGTGAACTGCGCAGACTGGTGGAAGCGGGGGCGGATATACTCGCCAAAGATAACGAAGGGCTGACGGCAATCGACCACGCCGCCAACCACGGACTGGAAGATGCTGTAACCTACCTCAAACAATGCGCGCTGGAGAAAGAACTGAGCGGCTTTAAGAAAGGGCTGGCGCACCCCATCAAGGCGACGCGCCCGATCGGGTTCAAGCCATGAACAAGGCCGAGCAGGAATTGCTGGATAAAAATTTTCTCGGCGCGGTGATGAACGGCGCGATGGATGAGGTTAAAAAATATCTTGCACAGGGCGCATCGATCAATACCACGAACTATTACGGCCTCAACGCCCTGATTTTCGCTGCGCGTCACGGCCGTCCGGAGTTGGTTCTGTTCCTGCTCGACGCCGGCATCGACAAAAACCATCAGAGCAACACCGGAAGCACCGCCCTGATCGAAGCCGTGCAGACGGGGGGCGTGGAAACAGTAAAGGTTTTACGATCCTATCAGGTGAACGCCGATTTGCTGGACGAAGACGGATATGCAGCCATCCATCATGCCGTTAACGATGCGCCGATGCTAAAGGCGCTTCTTGAAACGTCTGTCGATGTCAACTTACGGACCGCTAACGGCATGACCCCGCTGATGATGGTGGTATACTATGAAGAAAAAATGGACGCCTTCAGGGCCCTGCTGGAAGCCGGCGCGGATACCGACGCCGCCGATAATAAAGGCATGAAGCTGTGGGACTATACCGCCAGCCGCAACCTGAAAGACGCGGAAAGATATATCAAAGAATACGAGATAGAAAAGAATAACGCGCTGGAAGAAGAGCTCAGCGTTTTCAAAAAAGGGCTGGCGCGCCCCATCAAGGCGACGCGACCGATCGGGTTTAAATAAATTCAGGGTTTTTTCAAGACAATAAGGAAGTCTTAAAACTGCACCACCCCGCCGAAGGGCGGGGTCTGGCCGCGTATGTTTGCATACGCCTTTATAAATTGCGGCTTTGCCGCATGCCGGATGCCGCCCTTCGGCGGCATGGCGAAATTTTTATGAGTCCGGATCCTAATTATACCGCCATGGTTTGTCTTCGGGCGGGGGGGATTTTTCGGCGGGCGGGGCGGGATCGTCTTTCACGGCGGGTTTTTTCTCATCGGCGTCGGCGGACGGCGGGGAAGCCGATTTCTGGACGCGGTAGAAACCCTGCGGCGCGGAGGCCGGTGTTTCCGCAGGCTTGTCTTTCGCCGCGCCGTCCTTGCTTTGCTGCTGCTGTTTCTTTTTCAGCTGGAGGGCGAGGCGGCGCTGGCATTCCTGATACGGCTTGATGAAATTCCGCTGGATGTCGAGTGCATCCGCGCGGCTGAGAGCGGCGTAGCATTTCGAGATCGAGGTGACGGTGAACGTCTGCAACGGCGGCGGCGCCTCTTCCGTCGCGGCGGGAGTATCGGCTTCTCCGGCGTTGTAATAATTCGCCTGCGCCTGCGCGACGGATGCCCCGCAGCAACAGGAAATCAGGCCGCCCAGCGCTATAAAGATAAAGTATTTCTTTAGCGTGTTCACGGTTGCGGCGGTTTGATGACCGGCGGCTTTTTAACCGCAGCTTCCTTCTGGTCTTTCATGGTCTGCTGTATCTGCGCGGCGAGCACGTCCTGCTTGAGCCCGAGCGCAAGGTCGAGGGCCGTCGCGCCGGCGGTGTTGGCCAGGTTCGTATCGGCTCCGCGCGCCATCAGGATGCGGACATGATCCTGCCGTCCGGCGCGCACGGCGGTGTGCAGCGGCGTATCGCCGTCCGTCGCGCGGGCGTTGATGTCGGCCCCCGCATCCAGAACCATGTTCATGAGCGTCGGCTGCCATGTCCTGACGGCAAGGTGCAGCGCCGTCAGGCCGGCCGGGTCGCGCTGTTCCGACAGGGAGAGTTTATTCGCTTTCATGTGGTTGAGCAGCACGCCGGCCGTCGCGGGCTGGTCGATCGAAACGGCGTACAGCAGCGGGGTCAGCCCCTGCTTGTTCTTGAGGTTGATGTCCACGTCCTGCTTCAGCAGGCGCTCCATCATCCCCTGGAAACTACGCGGGACCGTGATATGCAGCAGCGTTTCCTGATCATCGCGGTGCTGGATATTCCAGTTGATTTTTTTGCCGGGTACAGATTCAAAGGCGGCAATCAGGGCTTCGCTGCCGGTGTTCATCGCCAGATGCAGCGCCGGCATCCCCGACGAATTGTAAATATCCGGATTGGCGCCCGCCGCGAGGAGGGTTTTGACGCAGTCCGGCTTCTGCATGCTGCACGCGTAATGCAGCGGCGTGGAGCCGTAGCTGTCCGCCGTGTTCACCTGCGACGCGAGCGCCGGCAGGGACAGGTAGGTCTTCAGCATGTCGTTGAAGCCGCTTTGCGCCGTCAGGTGCAGGACGCCGCGCAGTTGCTTGTCTTTCCGCGTCGTATCCGCGCCTTTCAGCCGCAGCATCTCGGCCGCTTCCTGATTGCGGGTATCAAGCGCCGCCAGCCACGGGGTCGCGCCGTTGGAGCGCTCCGGCTCGTCGATAACGACGTTGTAGCTCAGCAGCAGTTCCATTATTTCCTTGCGGCCGTTGCGCGCGGCGATATGCAGCGGGGCGCTTTGCACGCTGACGTTCGGCGATATGTTGGGATCGCCGCGATAGGCCAGCAGCAGGGCGACCGTCTCGCGGACGTTGTCAAAGGCCCAGGTCAGCATCGCCATCGACGCGTCGATCGGGCGGCGGCCGTATTGATCCGCCTGATTGGGGTTGGCGCCCAGTTCCAGCAGGGGCTTGACCTTGTAGAGCTCGCGGTAATCGGCGGCGCGGTACAGGGCCGTCTGGCCGCTGGCGTCCTGAATGTCGATATTGGCGCCCGCCGTGTAGAGCAGCAGCAGGATTTCGCCGTAGGCAGCCTGATTGGCCGGATTGGAAATGTTGATCCGGTGCACCATCGGCTGCGTATTGCCGGCAGGGCGCGGGCCCTTCTCGACTTCCGCGCCATGGCGCAGCAGCAAGTCGACGATCGGGGTAAATCCTTTTTCGACGGCGATGCCGAGGCACTGGCGGTTCTGGTTGTCGCGCAGGCTCAGGTTCGCGCCGAGGCTCAGCAGCTTTTGCGCCACTTCAAGGCGTCCGCCATTGACGGCCGCCATGAGAGGATTCCACCCTTCGCCATAGCTGCAGTACTCGTTCATTGTCTGGCGGGCGGAGGGCTGCGCCAACAGGAGATCAACGGCCTGCACATTGCCGAGATCTGCGGCGAAATAGAGGGGCGTTTTGATCTCCTTGGTGCGGATGACGAGATTGGCGCCGCGCGCGATGAGCTCTTTCAGGGCGTCATTGGCGCCGCTTTCGATGGCCACATGGACCGCCGTCTTGCCGTCATGATCCGCCTGATCTGTCAGGGCGCCGTTTTTGATGAGATATTCAACGATTTGCGGGCGGTTCGCGGCAGCGGCGACATGCAGCGGCGTGCGGCCTGACTTGCTTTGCAGGCCCAGATCGCAGCCGAGGTTGACCAGCTGTTTCAGGAAACGGGTGTCGCAGTTCTGCTCGATCGCCCACATCAGCGGCGTGCGCCGCGCGTCGTCTTCCATGCGGAAGGTAGCGCCGCCGTCGAGCAGCGCCTTCACCATATCGATGTTGTGCTGGGTGAGCGCTTCAAAAAGCGGGGTCTGCCCCTGCTTGTCGGGATGATGCGGATTGGCGTTGAGGCGCAGCAGTCTCGTCACGGCGGCGATGTCGCCTTTTTTCACGCTCATGTGCAGCGCGGTGTGACCGGCGGCATCCAGCGGGGAATCAATGCCTTTACCGGCGCGCTGGGAAGCGATGTTGAAATCTGACCTGTGCGGAGGATACGGCTGCGCCATTGTATTGCACCTTTTTGTTAAAAATTGAGGTACGGAATTATAATCAGAATGTACAGATTCTTGACATATTGTTAAAGTTTAGTCAATCCGCTAATAATGAATATTACAAACAACTATATGTATGAAAAATAAAAACAGCCCTTCTGCGGTACTGTTCTTTTCCCTTTGAAATACTTGGCGTTTTTCATCGGCCTGCTAGGATAAACTTCCCTCGCGGGACGGAACATGAACACAACGGGTGACGCGTGAGAAAAATTCCAAAATTCGTCTGGGTGCTGATAGTGCTAGTGGCGGGCCTGCTGGGAATAAAGCAGTGCATGGCGGGAGATGTGCTGCGATACAAGGTGACGGTGACAGTCACAACGCCCGAAGGTGAAAAAACCGGATATGCGGTGCGTGAAGCAGGTCGCGAGACGGAGATGCGAATTCTGCCGCAGCAGGGCGGCGTGTTTTATAACGTCGTCAAGGGCGAGGCTGTTGTGGTTGATCTTGGTAAGCGTGGGGTTCTGTTCTCGATAATGAGTGGCCAGGACGAAGCTGAATTCATTTTCAAGACTTTTGCAGGAAAAGATCAAAAGAACAAGGCCGTTCTTGCGCCTGTAAAATACCCATACGTTGGAACCTTTACTTTTACGGACTTAAGCGATCCTAAAACAGTGAAGGGTGTTGAGTACAAGAATCTTGCAAAATCATTCGGCGAAGGTGTGGCACTGAAAGAGGTAACTGTTGAAATAACAGGTGAGCCAGTAACAACTGGAATTAACAAATATCTCCCTTCTTATGGACCCGAAACGGGCTTCATGGAATGGTTTAGGGATTTACATTACGGCGATCCACGCCGTATTGGACCGTGGGCTTTTAAAATAGGAGAAAAATAATGGATGCCGATCTTTTTAATGCCATCTTGTCGATGGACTCCTATAATCGAAACTACAATCAAGGCATAGATTTACGATTAAGAGATGCCAATGGAAATTTAGTGCTAGATGCACAGGGAAACCCAATAGAACCCGCAACGATTGGTGCGGCCACAATCCTAACTGATTCAGCAAATTTGGGTTTTATAGCTGGAACCACCCAAAGAGCAGATGAATCCGACGGTTTCTACGCCATCGCCTACCAATACGGCAGTACGGTAACCATCGCCTATCGCGGCACGGATAAGTTTACCCCTGGCAGCTTTGATGGCGTGAATTTTGGCGGGGACATCTACAACAGCTATGGCAGCGGCGCTGGATTGAGTGAAACGTCGCAATCTATACTGGCATTCGCGTTCTACAAAACTGTGGCGGCGCAGGCGGCTCTTAGCGGCGATACAGTCACCCTCACCGGCCATTCGCTAGGCGGCGGGTTGGCGGGTTTTGTCGGCGAAGTTGAAAATGTGTCGACCACTGTGTTCGAGAGTATGGCGTATGCAGCGAACGACAATTACAAGTCGCGACGCGCTGGAATCCCGGCGACTCTTCTGGTGGCGGCGTAGGAAAAAAATGAAGAAAATTCCAAAAACTGTTTGGGTATTGGGGCTGGTTCTGGTGGCGCTGCTGGGAATAAAGCAATGCATGGCCGGGGATGTTCTGCGGTACAAGGTGACGGTGACAGTGACGACTCCCGAGGGTGAAAAAACCGGATATGCGGTGCGTGAGGCAGGCCGCGAGACGGAGATGCGAATTCTGCCGCAGCAAGGCGGCGTGTTTTATAACGTCGTCAAGGGCGAGGCTGTGGTTGTTGACCTTGGGAAGCGTGGGGTTCTGTTTTTTCTGATAGGGGGGCAGCGAGAAGCAGAATATGTGTTCAAGGCGTTTCCCAGTAAAGAAAACAAAGATCGCGTTGCTATACCATTGGAACAATTCAGGTTCTATTATCCACAGTTTGTACATTTTAAAAGTTTAAGTGATCCAGGAACAGTTGAGAAAGCAGTAATAATAAAAATAGAAGGCGGCCAATCTTATGGCCCCTTTATAACGGGCGGTCATGTGGTCAGTATAAATCTTGATGAGAATATCTTCGGTAAAGGCGTCGACTTAAAGGATGTAATCTTTGAACGGTCAGGTGAACCGGTGACGGCCGGAATCGAGAAGTATTTGCCGTGGGTGCCAAGAGTGAAGATGTCCTATATAGATGGCGGTCATTCATCGGCGAGTGCGCCTTTAGGCCTTGGGGGCAATGATTTTCAAATAGGAGAGAAATAATGGATAACCAACTTTTTGATGCCATTTTGTCAATGGATTCTTACAACAGAGGTTACAATCCGGGAATCGATCTCGCAAGTGTTCTTGGAGTTCCCGAATCAGATGCCTTTGACTCAGCACACCCGATAATGATAGGGAACGCGGCAATAATTGCTTCTGATGGAGTTCACGATCCAGCGGCGCTCGCCGACGGCTTCTACGCCATCGCCTACCAATACGGCAGTACGGTAACCATCGCCTATCGCGGCACGGATAAGTTTACCTCCGGCAGCTTTGATGGCGTGGATTTTGGCGGGGACATCTACAACAGCTATGGCAGCGGTGCCGGATTGAGTGAAACGCCGCAATCTATACTGGCATTCGCGTTCTACAAAACTGTGGCGGCGCAGGCGGCTCTTAGCGGCGATACAGTCACCCTCACCGGCCATTCGCTGGGCGGCTGGCTGGCGGGGCTGAACCCATGACCCCCTTCCCTTGCCACCCCCGACTTGTTCGGGGGCCCAAAAGGCAGTCCTGCCGTCGTATGATGTATTCAATAAGACGCGCGGACGCGCTTCCAGACCCCCGCGTAAAGCGGGGGTGACGGTTGTTGTATGATTGAAATGATTCTAAATTTATCGAGTGCGAACCCTAAATGAGCAACAACGATGTCAGACAAACAGTTCTATGTGTATATTCTTGCGACGAAAAGGAACGGTACGTTTTATATCGGCGTGACTTCCGATTTGGTGAAGCGCATAGGAGAGCATAAAAACGAAGTCGCGGAGGGATTTACAAAAAAACACGGTATTAAGACTCTCGTTTATTATGAGGTTTTTGGCGATGCGGAAAACGCTATTAGACGCGAAAAAAGGCTTAAAAAATGGAGCAGAGCTTCTAAAATGAAGGCCATTGAAGAAATGAATCCGGAATGGGATGATTTGTATGAAACGATTGTTTGTTAGAGCCCAGACTCATAAAACCGCCGTCATCCCCGCCTTGCGCGGGGATCTGGTAGCGTGTCTACGCGTCTTGTTGACTCATAAGACGGCCAGACGGCCTTCTGGGCCCCCGCGCGAGGCGGGGGTGACGGGAAGGTGAGAGTGTGATGAACCCGCAGACCGCCATTACCGCCGCCGACTTTGCGCTTGCTATGAAGAAGCTGGGCATCGGCGAAACGCGCCAAAAAATCGCGGTGGCGGTGTCGGGCGGGGGGGATAGTCTGGCGCTGGTGATGCTGCTGCACGACTGGATGAAAAGCGCCGGCGGGGAGCTGCTGGCGCTGACGGTCGATCACAAGCTGCGGCCTGACTCGACAACCGAGGCGCAGGAAATACAGGAGCTGCTGCGCGCGCGCGGCATCGCGCACGAAATTCTGACATGGCGCAACGACAAGCCCGCCACCCATGTGCAGGAGCTGGCGCGGGCGGCGCGGTATGAATTGCTGCTTGGCGAATGCCGGCGGCGCGGGTTCCCCCTGCTGGCGGTCGCGCATAATCTCGAAGACCAGATCGAAACTTTCTGGATGCGCCTCGCCCACGGCAGCGGCCTCGACGGGCTGGCGGCGATGGCGGCGGTACG
This sequence comes from Rhodospirillales bacterium, assembly GCA_023266795.1. Lineage (GTDB taxonomy): Bacteria > Pseudomonadota > Alphaproteobacteria > Micavibrionales > UBA2020 > PALSA-926. The sequence goes on along the minus strand of JAHFPI010000036.1, from coordinate 2,875 downwards.
CAACGTGGACGGCGTTGCGCTGATCCGCCCATTGCTGAATTTTACACGCGAACAGCTGCGCGCCACCTGCAGGCAGTTTGGCGTCACGTGGATCGAAGACCCCTCGAACAAAAACGAAAAATACCTGCGCGTGAAGCTGCGCCCGTTTGAAAACCTGCTGGCGGAGGAAGGGCTCACCCCTGCGCGGCTGGCGCAGACGGTGCAGAAGCTGGAGGACGCGCGTCAGGCCTTGCAGGTGATGACGGAACAAACGGCGGCGGCCTGCGTCGCGCTGCATCCCGAAGGATACGCCGCGCTGAAAACAAGTTTGTGGCAGCAGGCGCCGCGCGACATCCAGCGGCGGGTGCTGGCGCAGACTTTGCTGGCCGTCGCGCCGCAGCCCTACCCCGCCGGTTTCGAGGCCGTGGAAGCGGCGCGGCTTGAATTGCAAACGGACGGATTTGCGGGCAAAACGCTGGCCGGCTGCGAGATTTTTCCACACAAAGGCGATCTGCTGATCGTGCGCGAGGCGGCGGTTGTCGGCAGCCGGAAACGCGCGGCGGCAGAGGCGCTGTGGGACGGACGCTTTCTCCTCTCCGGCTTTTCGCCGGACGAATCAGCAGAGATCGGTGCGCTGGGCGAAGACGGGCTTTCCGCATTAAGGAAAAATGCGCCGGAATTACCTGCTCTGGAAACGCTGCCCTTCAAGGTGAAGCGGGTGCTGCCCGCCCTGTGGCGGGGAGAAAATCTCTTGGCTGTTCCGCACCTTAGCTATTACAGTCCCGACTGCCCCGCAGGGCTGAAAACCGGCGGGATTATCTTTTCCGGTAAGATATTTTAATATAAAGACTATATAATCGTTAAAGGCAACAAGGCAGGTGTGTGTGGATAAAAAACAGAACGACGACGACAACAAGAACGGCAATAACATTTTCGGCAAGAACCTGCTGTTGTGGCTGGTCATCGCCATGCTGCTGGTCGGCGTCTTCAACATGTTCAGCCAGGAGCGTCCGGGCATGGGCGCCGCGCAGACCGCCGTCGCCTACAGCGACTTCACCGCCGCCGCCGACCGGAAAGAAATCTCCGACGTGAAAATCTCCAGCAACGTGGTCAGCGGCACCTATACCGACGGCCGCCCGTTTAGCGCCTATATCCCGACCGGCGCCGATGTCGTGTCGCGGATCGACGGCAAGGGCATCCGCATCAGCGGCGCGCCCGACAAGAGCGATGCGCCGACGTTTTTCGGCGTGCTGGTCTCGTGGTTCCCGATGCTGCTGCTGATCGGCGTGTGGATTTTCTTCATGCGCCAGATGCAGGGCGGCAGCAACAAGGCGATGGGCTTCGGCAAATCCAAAGCCAAGCTGCTCAATGAAAAACTCGGCCGCGTGACCTTCGCCGACGTCGCGGGCGTCGATGAAGCCAAGGAAGAGCTGGAGGAAGTCGTTGAATTCCTCCGCGACCCGCACAAGTTCCAGCGCCTCGGCGGAAAAATCCCCAAGGGCGTGCTGCTGCTCGGCCCACCGGGCACGGGTAAAACATTGCTGGCGCGCTCCGTCGCCGGCGAGGCCAACGTGCCGTTCTTCACCATCTCCGGCTCCGACTTCGTGGAAATGTTCGTCGGCGTGGGCGCGAGCCGCGTGCGCGACATGTTCGAGCAGGGCAAGAAATCCGCGCCGTGCATTATTTTCATCGACGAGATCGACGCCGTCGGGCGCCATCGCGGCGCAGGTTTGGGCGGCGGAAATGACGAACGCGAACAGACGCTCAACCAGCTACTGGTCGAGATGGACGGCTTTGAGGCCAATGAAGGCGTAATTTTGATTGCCGCCACCAACCGCCCCGACGTTCTCGATCCTGCCTTGTTAAGGCCAGGCCGCTTCGACCGGCAGGTGGTGGTGCCGAACCCCGACGTCAACGGGCGCGAAAAAATCCTCAAGGTCCATATGCGGAAAGTGCCGCTGGCGCAGGACGTCGAGGCGCGGATCATCGCGCGCGGCACGCCCGGCTTCTCCGGCGCGGACCTCGCCAACCTCGTCAACGAAGCGGCGCTGCTAGCGGCAAGGCGCGGCAAGCGCGTCGTCGGCATGGCGGAGCTCGAGGACGCCAAGGACAAAGTGATGATGGGCGCCGAGCGCCGCTCGATGGCGATGACCGAAGAGGAAAAGAAGCTCACCGCCTACCACGAAGCGGGGCACGCGATCGTGGCGATCCACGAACCCGCCTCCGACCCGATCCACAAGGCGACGATTATTCCAAGAGGCCGCGCCCTCGGCATGGTGATGCGCCTGCCGGAAGGCGACCGGATTTCGATGTCGAAGGAAAAACTCCATGCCGACCTCGCCGTGGCGATGGGCGGGCGGATCGCCGAAGAGCTGATTTTCGGCGCGGATAAAGTGACGACCGGCGCCTCCTCCGACATCAAGATGGCGACGGATATGTCGCGCCGGATGGTGATGGAATGGGGCATGAGCGACGAACTCGGGCCGATCAACTACGGCTCCGACCGCGAGGAAGTGTTCCTCGGCTACTCGATGGGCCAGCAGAAATCCATGTCTGCCACCACCGCGAACAAGGTCGACTCCGAAGTCAAGCGCATCGTCGACGAGGCCTATGCCCGCGCCAAGAAGACCCTCACCGATTACCGCAACGAGCTGGAAATGCTCGCCAAGGCCCTGCTGGAATACGAAACGCTGGACGGCGACGAAATCCCGCAGGTGCTGAAAGGCGAGAAACTGCACCGCGACACCGGCGGCGACACCGACTCCACCAGCCACAAGAAAAAGAACAAGTCCGGCTCCGTCCCGGCGGCCGGCGGCGTCGACCTCGGCTCCCCCGAACCGCGCAACGTTTAAGGGCGAAAGACCATGAAAAGAAAACTTTTCGGCACCGACGGCAT
>JAHFPI010000035.1 GCA_023266795.1 Rhodospirillales bacterium | reverse complement strand
ACTGCAGCCGGAGACCGGAAAAAGCGCGAGCATTTATCCGGACGCTGTTCCCGATCATGGATTGCTGGTTTCCGATAAGGATATAATTGATTTCGGCGGCAGCATTAAGGAAGAGTCTGCAATTACGATGACGCTTGTCAACGCCGGGGATTCGGATCTGACTATCAAAGGGATCAAGCTGTCCCTTAAAAATGATGACATGACGGTATCGAATACAGGCTGTAAAGAGGGATCGGTCTTGAAACCATCGGAGGCGTGTCCTTTGACGCTTACGTGGTTCCCTAGTCGTGGCGGCACGATACTCGATTCTCTGCAAATCACTCACACCGGCACGCGCGGCGTTTTGGTTATACCCGTACATGGTACTGCGGAGGCTGCCGCAACCGACACTGGCACCAGCACCGGAGATTTGGTGGGAGCAGGGGGAGGACAGAGCAGCACCGGAGGGGGTGCGTTTCAGGGGGGCGGCTCAGCGGACGGAACGGGTGTTGCTACAGGAGTGGGTACAGGAAGAGCCAATGGAGCTGCTTCTTCAGAGCCGGGAATGAAGCGGGTACTGGGGGGGTATACCGTGACATCACACTCCTCGACGCGCGCCGTTATCAACGGTCCCGGGGGAGGGTTGGTAGTGCGCGATGGTGAAGACACTGTCATCGCGGGCATCAAATGTACGGTGACAATCGTGCCAACTGGCGTTATTTTGAGCGGCGATAAAGAAAAGGTCACGCTGTTATTTGATCGCTCCCTTAAATTACTGGAACAGGCTACTTCGGATGTAGAGGTAGGTGCGGGAAGTTCTACGGGTGCACCACCGGCGCCTAGCGCAGCGTCAGCAGGCTCTCTGTTGCCCCCTTCTCTGAACCGCCCTGCCGGGAAATAAGGAGGGGTTGTGAGCGATAAAGTGGAGCATGATCGGACGGAATACCTCAAAAAGCTTGGACTGGAGCGGGCGGAGGGGGCGTTGCCGCCTGAAGACCGCAAAAATTCAGATCGCCGGAAGCTTACCTCGGGAAACACCGGCGGTTTTGAACGCCGTATCGGGGATCGCCGTAAAACCCGTTCCATCGTCGGGCGTGAACGGTATCTTGATATGGTTCTCAAAGAACGGACGCTTTTTGCCCAGCAGGGGTTCACACGGACAGCCGAGCAGTTGTTGAGCGCTTCCGGTGCCGGCAGCGAAAATGAAGTGACGGCGGGCGAGCGCGACAGCGCGACGGGTGACCAGTTGCGCGCGCTGTTGCCGGTGCAGACATGGCTTCCGCTGAGCATCCATCTGGTGCATCTGGATAAGGGAGTTTTGACCGTCGCTCCTCTTCATGAGCTGACAGAGCGTCAGATGCAGAACCTGAAAAATACGGCTATCCGTTCCGGATTCAAGGTTGACAGGGTCGAAACCCAGATGTGGGATCGCGCCGATCTTTTGAAAACGCTTCATGCCGTTCATGATCTGTCGGCGGATCGCTGCGAAAAGACACTGTCGACGTGGCTGGTTGATATTGACAACGGCCTTTTGCTGAACCAGTTCCAGCGCGATTTGATGGCGGAAGCGCTGCAGATGCGCGCCTCCGATATTCACTTGGTGCAGGATAACGCGCCCGATGCCCCGAACTGGATTAAATACCGTGTCGATGGAGATTTAATCCCCATTCACCTGTTGCCGGCTGATGCGATGGCGCGTCTCACAACCATGATGAAGCGCGATGCGGGCCTTAACTTCGGCGACCGGTCCACACCGAAAGACGGGCGTTTCGGCTTTGTCTGGCAGGGCCGTTCGGTGGACGTGCGGGTGGCTGCCGGCCCGCAGGCGCAGGACGGTGAAAAACTGACATTACGTTTGCTGGATCGTGCCGGTTTGAAAAGTTTCGAAGAATTATTCAGCCGGTATCCTGAAGTGGCTGACCATATGTCGCGCCTGTTGGCGCCGGAAATCAAGGGCGGCGGCGGCCTTATCCTGATGTCGGGTCCCACGGGCTCCGGTAAATCGACAACGTTATATGCCTGCGTGCTGGAGATTGACCGGCGGCGGCGCCATGTGTTGTCAATTGAGGATCCAATCGAGTATGAAATGCGCTACGCGACCCAATGGCAGGTGGCGCAGGGCGCCGGTGCGGGCCGCGAGTTCGCGGATCTGATCCGTGCCGCCATGCGGCATGATCCTGATTATATCATCATCGGTGAAATGCGGGATATGGCCACGGTTGAAACGGCCCTGAAGGCGGCAGAATCCGGCCATACGGTGATTTCAACCATCCACGCGGATACGGCGGTGCAAACACTGGAGCGTCTGCGGTCGTTCATGCCGTCGGAGCGCGAGCGCTCTTCAACCTATACTCTGTCGCAGCAGATCCGTTGTGTTCTGAACCAGCGCCTGATTAAAACGCTTTGTCACGGCTGTAGCATCAAGGTGCCGGCGAAGGAAACTTTGTCCGCCGCGCAGATGGAAATTCTGGGTCTTCAGCCGGAAGATATTATCCGCAATCACAATGCGAACGGGTGTGATTTGTGCAATCGTACCGGGGTTTTGGGCAGGACTTTGCTGCTTGAGGCGCTTATGATCGCCACGCCGCTGTCCAAACGGGATCCTATTTTCCATGCGCTGATGCATAATGTGAACGATATTATCGGTCAGGAAGGCGTCAGTTACACATCGCGCCGCCAGGGCGTGGGCTGGCTTGTGAAAGACGGCCTGATCGACGCCAAGATCGCTCTTGTGATGATGGACGGTTAAAACAGCGTGTTGGTGACGCAAGGGAATTGATCGATGCAACAATGGATTGTTGAATTTACGGTCGATACGCCCGCAGGCCCGAAACTGATGGTGGAATCGTATTATCTGCCGACGGTGGGTGATGTGCGCAATGAAATAAGCAAGCGCGGCGGCAGCGTCCTGACGATCAGGCCGCACGAGCGTTCCGCTTTCGAGAGATGGATGGCGCGTTCCAGCTGGTGGCAGGTGCAGCTTTTGCGAGGCATCCAGTTCAGGTCGACGGTGACATCGCCGGGGGTCGCCCTTTGGCGGCTGATCCAGTCTGAAACCAACCCCCGCCGCCAGAATATTCTGTCTCCGGCGCGGGAGGCGCTGTCGCGCGGCCTCGGCGTTATCGATGCCCTGAAGGCGTTGAATATTTTCGATCACGGCACCATCGCCATTCTGGCCGCCAGTGAGCGCAGCAACAAGCTGATGGAAGGCATCCCGCATGCGATCCAGAGTATTACCCAGAAACGCAAAAACCGCCGCGCCATTATCGGCACCATGTCATGGGTTGGTTTTGACATTCTGACGATTGTGCAGGGGATGTTCTGGGGCAAAGACAAGATTATCGGCTGGTTCAGAAGCAATGTTCCCAGCGATCCGGATGAGCTGGAGAAGTATAATCTGGTTGTCGGCAGGCTCGAGTTCCTGTGGGGTTTTCTGACATGGCTTGCCGTGGCGATGATGGCCTTTCTGGTCTGGGCAATTTTTTCTTTCTGGAATAACCGGGGCAAGAAAGACTGGCCGACGGCGCGGATTGTGCGCAAAATTCCGCTGATCGGCGCCTATTTGCGGGATCTGGGTTTTTCCGACAGTACGGCTGCCGCCGCACGGATGCTGCGCGGGCGGGTGCCGATTGCCGACGTGCTGTCGCAGGCCTCGGAAGCGACGACGCTTCCCGAAGTGGGGGATTACTGGCTGCGGGCGCGTGAAGAGCTTACCCGCGGGGTGGGGCTGGGTGCGGCGCTTGACAGAGATCCGCTGACCAAAGGCGAGCGGATGGAGCTGGCCGGTATTACCGATCTGGACCAGGTCGCCACGGTTATGGATTCTATTTCCGATATGCGTTCACAATCTTCAAAAACCAGGCATAGTCTGATTGTCTGGATGGCATTTGGTTTATCCGGCGTCTATCTTGTGATAGCATTCGGGAGTGCTATTTACGCCTTGACGGTGATGAACATGAGTCTGGATAGTATGATGGGTGGACTGATGGGTGGCGGCGGCGAAGGAGGAGGAGAATAAAGCGATGACAGCAACGCCAGAAACAGTTGCAGCGGCGGTGCGTCCGGACAGGAAATCGCCCGAAAGGCACGGGGTGATGGGCGGGGCCTCTTTTGAGCTGCGGCCGTATTTGCCCGCCGAACTTATCGGAGGTTCTATCCCTTATATAGCCGGAAAAGAGGATGAGGGGGTGTGGAATGCTGCTGCACAGTCCTGCGGTACGGAGCGCGTCCATTACTGCTATACGGTAGATGAAGGGCGGTGCTGGTATCTTGCGACGCCGTCGGCCTCTTTGGCCAGCAATCCGGACAGTTGGTGCCCGCTTGCGTCGGCTTTGCCCGGAAACAGCGAATACTGGGACAGACAAACGGTTTACATTTATGAGCACGAGGGAACGGCAGGAGCTCTCAGGTGGGACCAGGAAACGGGCAGATTACAGATTTTTCTGGGCGTTTCGCGGACAATTCTGCCGCGAATTCAAAGCATGGAAGCGAATTTTGTGACGATCAACCCGGAGGCGGCCAAGCCTGTTCCGTGGAGAAACCGGTCGCTGAACCGCGAGCGTCTTGCCCGGTTGCTGGTAAAAAGTTTATTTTTTGCGGGGCTCGCCATTGTCGCTTTCTCGCTGCTGGTCTGGGTAGGGGCCTACACGCTTGCCAACAGTCTGACGCCTAAACTGGATCAGGCGAGGGAAGTGACGGTCAAGGCGACGGATGCGCTGCTGACCGATGCGGCGAATGCCCTGCAAAGCAACACCGACCGCCATCTGGCCAGAGTTGTCGAACTGCTGGATATGACCAGCAGCTTCGGCGGTGTGCTGACCCGTTACGAAGTCAAGGCGGATGATAAGGTCGAGTGGACAGCGCTGATTCCGAGCGCGGTTCAGCCCGGCCAGATCCAGGCCGTTGCTATCGGCATGGAAGACGGGCGCGTGAAGGTGAAGGGGACGAACTAGGGGTTAATTCTTTGTTAAAGAAATATTCCAGAAAAACTTAAAAGTTTTATTGAAATAAGAGTGCCATGATATTGCCACAATTGCTTTTTACAATGTAGATGTAGGGTATTCCTGCTACGAATGTGATTCGTAGCAGACAGGTGGGGTTTTCGTTCGATGGATATGAACAAGGTCAACAGCACAATCAAGCGGTACACGAGTGCCCAGTCGATGAAGGATCTCGACGTCTTTCTCGATGATCTGCCGCTGAACGTTGGCTACAATGCGCTGATCGCGGCGGGGATCGCCTGCCTGATGGGCGCCGGTTCCGTATGGTTCGCCGCGCAGGAGACGGAGAAAGTCAGCAAGCTGCACGCCGACCTGATGAACGTGCAGGCTTTGCAGCCGCCGGTGCCGATCCTGAAATATACGCCGGTAAGCAAGGATGTTATCAAGGATATGTCTGATAAAATAAAAAAGACGTATAAAGGCCTCAACATCGAGGGCGGCTCCGACGGCAGTGTCACGATCACCGCGCAGGACACCGATTTTTTTCCGCAGTTTCTGGCGGCGATAAGCTACCTGCAGCGCGGCGGGAAAAGTTGGAAGGTCATGATCAATTCTCTCTGTGTCGGGCGTGATTGCAACGGCTCAAAGCTTTCCGCCAATCTCCAGGTGCAAATGGTGCGTTTCGGGGAGCCGGAAATAAAAAAAGAGGATGACAAGAAGACCGATAAAAAGACCGACAAAAAGTGACAAAAGGAAACTGTGTCAAGGGACCATGTGTGACTTGATAGGGATTTAATTTTACAGGTAACAAACAAAGGAAGGTTTTTACAATGAAGATTAATAAAAAAACGAAGACCGGGGGCGAGCGCGGTAACGCTCTGTTCCTGATCCTGATCGCCGTGGCGCTGTTTGCCGCGCTGTCTTATGCAGTGTCTCAATCCGGCCGCGGCAGCGGGACGATTGATAAGGAAACGTCGATTATCGCTTCCGGCCAGATCACGCAATATCCGGCGATGGTGCGGGCGACGGTCACCCGTATGATTATCACCGGCACGGCGCCGACGGCGGTTAACTTCTCCACTGCCGCCGCCACGACTTCGGTTTTTGAATCCACGGTTGGCGGCGGCGCGCCTGTCCTAAGTCCGCCCGCCCAGATCGGCACGGCTTCGGGCACCTGCGGTCCGGTTAACGTGTGCGGTGGCGCATTAACTGCGAACAGCTGGGGTTTTGCCGATATCAGGGATGCCGCGTTGGGATTCTACATCGTGGGCGTTGGTACGGACACCAATGTCAGCGGCCGGGATGCGATCATGTATCTGCATGATGTCAGCAAAGCGCCGTGCCAGCAAATCCAGCGCGGGTTGGGGTTCAGCACGGACCTTACAACCCAAACCCAGAGCGCGGCTGTCGTCTGGACAACCGGCGCTGGTTTAGGGGCGAATACGAACGGCGGGAGCGTGGTCGGAACCGGCAGCGTTAATAGCGTGGCTCCCAGCGGCAATGCTTCCAAACAGGCTTTCTCCTGCTACACGAACGGCGCTACCTATGATTACGTTCACGCGATCATCGAGCAGTAGACGGTTGGCGTAACAGAATGGACGATTTTCGTTCATATATTGATCAGACAAGAGGACCTTCCTTTCGGGGAAGGTTCTCTTTCTTTTTGAAGAATACAGAGCTTTCAAAAATTATCTGGACAAAACTGTCACCCCTGCGAAAGCAGGGGCCCAGTCGGGTCTTTGCCCTGACGTACTTATCGCAGCATAAAACACCAACTGGATCCCTGCTTGCGCAGGGACGACATAGCGAAAAAGGCAACGTCCTGCTCTATGTGCTGATGGCGATCGGGCTTATGGCCGCGCTGACTTATGCTTACGTGAAAGACAGCCGGGAAAATTACGCCAGCCAGAGCGCCGTGCAGATCGCCGAAACGCTTTTTGCCCAGGCGAACATGATCCGGTCGGCGGTGGTGCAGTGCTCGGCAGAATATCCGTCCGGCGGCGGGGATCTGAATGCCGATGGCACTATTACTCCCGCCGATAATCCCAATAATCCTTTTCCGATAAATCCCAGCAGTGCCCTGCACGCGGGAAGGACTATCGATGGCGTCGTCGGCGGCACTCCCGACCCGATTCCCGCCGCCGTGGACGATACCGCCAAGTATCTGAGCTGCATTGGCGCACCGGCCAGCGTCGCCTTAATGTTTTCCGGCGCGAACAATCAGGGGCGCTTTCTACCGCCCACGCCATCCGGCTTTTCAGAGTGGACCTATACCAATGATACCAGCGGTGTTCCTGCGCCCAATGGGGCGGGCAATTATCCCAATGGCAAGGGCGTCTACATCCGGATCACAGGGCCGGCCAATGACGCTGCTTCCATTAATGCGCTGAACCGCGTCATGAATAAATTTACGCAGTATCAGGCCGATCTGAATTACGGTGGCTGCGGCGCCACCTGCCTCACGATCTGGATTCAAAGAAATTGCACGACAACATGCCCCTAAGAGAATGTTAAGTATGAATTTAAGTTTTTTTATACAGCATCATATACCGGAAAAACCCCGCTCCGGCGGAAACGGACGGAACGGCAGGTTTTTGTTTTTTGTTTTTTTTACAGTAATTCTGTACGCCGTATTTTTTGCGCCGCCGTTCCTGACGGCCTCCTATGCTGCTTCCACGTCTATTGAAAGAGCGAATTATTCCGGCGCCGGAGACGCGGTTGTTCTTCCGGTGTCGTGGGGTATAGTTATTTCCCCTGCAAACAAGAGTCGTCACCAGAACTCTGTGATGAGAAAAACGGGTCGGGGCAAAGAAAACGATGTCAGGCCGATTGAATATAATGCGAAGAACATTGTCACACGCGGTGTTCTGGTCTACCTGCGGGACAGTTCCTTTGTATTGCGCCAACAATTTTTTCATCGGGGAAACCTTGACGGCCCCGTTTCGCCGCATAAGTCGCGGCTCCTGACAATGCGGGCGGGGTGGGACTGGGGAGTGTAACCGGCTCTGCTTTTTCTGTCATCCCGACAGAGCGCGCTAGCGCGACGAGGGATCTTCTCAGGTTGCGACATTCAAGATCCCTCGCGTTTGCTCGGGATGACAGGGAAAAGGTTAAATTGAGGTTAGACCCTAATAATGAAAATATAGATGAAGGAAAATGCTACCATGATGTACGATAAAAGAGTAACGAGGACCGGCAGCGAGCGCGGTAACGCTCTGTTCCTGATCCTGATTGCGGTGGCGCTGTTCGCCGCACTGTCTTATGCGGTGTCTCAATCCGGCCGCGGCAGCGGGACGATTGATAAGGAAACGTCGATTATCGCTTCCGGCCAGATCACGCAATATCCGGCAATGGTGCGGGCGACGGTCACCCGCATGATTATCACCGGCACGGCGCCGACGGCGGTTAACTTCTCCACCGCCGCCGCGGCGACTTCGGTTTTTGAATCCACGGTTGGCGGCGGCGCGCCTGTTCTGAGTCCGCCCGCCCAGATCGGCACGGCTTCGGGCACCTGCGGTCCGGTTAACGTGTGCGGTGGCGCATTAACTGCGAACAGCTGGGGTTTTGCCGATATCAGGGATGCCGCGTTGGGATTCTACATCGTGGGCGTTGGTACGGACACCAATGTCAGCGGCCGGGATGCGATCATGTATCTGCATGATGTCAGCAAAGCGCCGTGCCAGCAAATCCAGCGCGGGTTGGGGTTCAGCACGGACCTTACAACCCAAACCCAGAGCGCGGCTGTCGTCTGGACAACCGGCGCTGGTTTAGGGGCGAATACGAACGGCGGGAGCGTGGTCGGAACCGGCAGCGTTAATAGCGTGGCTCCCAGCGGCGACGCTTCCAAACAGGCTTTCTCCTGCTACACGAACGGCGCCACCTATGATTACGTTCATGCCATCATCGAGCAATAACGTCAGCGCCTAGACTTTAAGGTTGTTGACTTCCGTGGTGACGCGCTCAAATTCAGTTTTGAGCGCGTCAACCATTTCGGCGGTGATCGGGCGGTTTTTGTCGGCGTTTTCCTGCATTGCCGCCGCGAGGTTGCCGAGGTGCGGGCAGCAGGCGGAGCGGGCGCCGCCCTTCAGACTGTGCGCCAGATTCCTTAAGGCGGGCACGTCATTCTGCGCGAAGGCCGCCTCGATTTTTCCGAGCGTCGGCTGCGACATCTTCACGAACATATGCAGCATTTCGATGGTGCTGGCGTCAAAGCCGCCCATCTGCTCGACCATCGCCTTTGTGTCCACGGCGGGCGGCAGATCCGAGGGTGGCGCTATATCGATAACATGGGTGAAAGATTCCGCTGCAGCTTTATTATCCTCCCGCAACACGCCCCAGCGGATCAGGAGTTGCCTGAACTGGCCGAGGCTCACCGGCTTCAGCAGGCATTCGTCGAAGCCGTAGGCCAGATAAGCCTGCCGTTGCGCCAACTGCACGTCGGCGGTAAGGGCGATCACCGGAAAGCGCCCTCTTGTATTTAAAGTATGCTGAGCGACGTCGGATTTTTCCTCCGCAGCGCGGATATTGGCGACAAGCTGATAGCCGTCCATGACCGGCATGTGCAGGTCGGTGAACAGGATACCGTGCTCTTTTTTCTCCAGCGCCGTCAGCGCTTCGGCGCCATTCAGGACGAAATCCGCCTCGACGCCGAGCTTGGCGAGCTGGCGTTTCAGAACATCCTGCACCGACAGCGTGTCTTCGGCGATCAGCAGGCGGCGCGGGCCGGTAAAATCCTGCGCGGCGGTTTGCTTGGCCGCCGATTTGACGGCCTCGCCAAGGCCGAGCCTTGACGCGGGTTTGGAAAGGAATTTCGCGCCAATCACTTTAGCGGTGTACTGCATGCCGAGGTCGTTGCGGACGGTATAGAGGATCAGCCCCATGAAAGGGCGGATTTTCGTGGCTTCCTTGAGCAGGTCGATGCCCAGCCCGTCGGGCAGGCCCTGATCGATGACGGCCACGTCGAACGGCCGCTTTTTAATGAGCGCCAGCCCTTCCTGATATGTCGGCACGCTTTCGACCTTCGCGCCCATCGAGGTGAGAGAGGAAAGGATTTCCTTGGCGCCTTTCGGATGGTCCTCGACCGAGATGACGGCGAGCCCGTCCAGATTGGGCAGGTCGACCTTGGTCTGTTCGCTGGCTGGCGCGGTCGGAATCTCGAACCAGAAAACGCTGCCCTTGCCTTCGGCGCTGTCCACGCCGATTTTGCCGCCCATCAGCTCGACCAGCTTGTGGCTGATCGACAATCCCAGCCCCGTGCCGCCGTACTTGCGGGTGGTGGAGTTATCCGCCTGGGTGAAAGGCTGGAACAGCTTCTGCGCCACCTGCGGCGGCATGCCGATGCCCGTATCCTCGATTTCAAAGCGCAGCGCCAGCCCGCCTTCCGGCGCGGCGACGGTTTTTGCCTTGCTGCTGATGCGGAGCGTCACGCTGCCTTTCTCGGTGAACTTCATGGCATTGCCGACGAGGTTGAGCATGATTTGCCGCAGCCGGGTTGGGTCGCCCATCACGACGAAGGGGACGCTCTGCTCGACTTCGGTCAGCATCTTGACAGGCTTGCCGAGCAGCTTGACTTCCATACACTCCATCACCCCGTAGGCCAGCGTACGCAGCGGGATTTCAAAGTAATCCAGCTCGATTTTTCCGGCTTCGACCTTGGCGAGGTCAAGAATGTCATCAAGGATTTCCAGCAGCCCGCTGGCTGACTTGCGGGCGGTGACGACCATCTCCCGCGTTTCGGCGGGGATCGGCTCGTCATGGATAAGTTCCAGCAGCCCGTAGACGCTTTGCATCGGCGTGCGGATTTCATGGCTCATGGAAGCGAGAAAGGCGGATTTCATTTCCATCATGACCGCCGCCTCGCGGGCCGCCTGCCTGGTTTCGGAGATGTCGGCGAGCCAGAGCAGCGCCGCCGGTTTATCATCGATTCGGGTATGCGATACGGTCAGGCGCCCCCAGCCGTCCTTTTCCGCCAGCGGCAGATCCAGCGCGGGCATTGCCCGTTTTTCCCTGAGCGCCTGCGTAACTGTATCGGGAAGCGCGGCTGGCAGCATTTTCAGAAAAAGCGGATTGGCGTAAAGCCGCGGCAGGCGGTCATCGCCGGTATCGATCAGGCACACGCCGATCGGCGCCAGATCATAAATTGGCCGCATCCGGTCGTCTTGTAACTGTTGTATCAGGCCTTGCATAAAAGAGGCTTCCTATATAATTTATCAAGTGTCCAATCAGGGCGGGCTTTTGTAAAGCTGAAAAGAGGAATGATATGTCATATAAGGTTGCGATTGTCGGGGCGACCGGCAATGTGGGTCGGGAAATGCTCAACACGCTGTCAGCGCGGGAATTTCCGGTAAGCGAGGTCTATGCCGTGGCCTCCCCCCGTTCAGCCGGACAGCAGGTGTCTTTCGGCGAAAAGCATATCCTGAAAGTCCAGAACCTTGAAAAATTTGATTTCAAGGGCGTGGACATCGTTCTCGCTTCCGCCGGTTCTAAAATATCGAAAGAATTCGTGCCACGCGCCACCAAGGCCGGAGCGGTGGTGATCGACAACAGCTCCCTGTTCCGCATGGACAAGGACGTGCCGCTGGTGGTGCCGGAAGTAAATCCAGAAGCGATCAAGCTGTATAAAAAACGCGGCATTATCGCCAATCCCAACTGCTCGACCATCCAGATGGTGGTGGCGCTGAAGCCGCTGCATGATATTGCCCAGATCAAGCGGGTGGTGGTAGCGACTTACCAATCCGTTTCCGGCGCAGGAAAAGCGGCGATGGACGAGCTGTTCAACCAGACCCGCGCGCTCTACGCCAACGGCGCGCCGGAGCGGACGGTATTTGCCAAACAGATTTCCTTCAACGTCATTCCGCAGATCGACGTCTTCATGGATGACGGTTATACCAAGGAAGAGTGGAAAATGCGGGTCGAAACGCAGAAGATTCTCGGCGGCGACATTGCCGTGACGGCCACCTGCGTGCGCGTGCCGGTGTTCGTCTGCCATTCCGAAGCCGTCAATATCGAATTCAAAAAACCGATCACCGTGGCGCAGGCGCGCAAGGCCCTGCAAAAAGCCCCCGGCGTGGTGGTGGTGGACAAGCAGGATCCGGAGTCTGGTTTTGTCACCCCTGCGGAAGTGTCCGGCGAGGATTCGGTCTACGTCAGCCGCATTCGCAAGGATGAAACCGTCAAGCACGGCCTGAGTATCTGGGTGGTTGCCGACAACTTGCGCAAGGGTGCCGCCACCAACGCGGTGCAGATCGCCGAGATTCTCGCGGAGAAGTATCTTTAAGGTTTATGTTTTTGAGGGCTTGCCGGCTGCTTTTTGGGCCGGGCCGTGTCTTCCCCCGTTAGAAAACTTGATATTTTAACATTGGGGTCGTCCTTATGGAGGGCGTTCTCATAGATGAGCGTTCCGTCGGCAATCAGCCCGGGAAGGTTGTGCGGGAAATCCGGCGCTTTTGTAATGCTGTCCATGAAGGCATAATTTTCAGGCGTAAAAGGCTTTTTGGTAAACAGTATATGCAGACCGAAGTACATGGCTTCTTCCATGCTGTTGATTTCACTAAATACGTTTTTTGTGGAGACAGTGACGCCCTGCCGCGAGACCCACTGCGTGGGGTGACGAGGGCTTTTTTCAAAGCCTTCCCCGGAGAACTGGCAGAGCGTCCCGCCAAACTTCTTGTTCTTCAGAAAGTCATCACGGTCAGGCAGAATTGTGATGAAATCCTCACTCCCCGGCAAAGCCACGTTTACAATGCGGGTGCCGTTTCTGGCCAGATAAGGGAGTACCTCCCGCAAATTCGGGCTGGCATAAACGTATGGCTCCGGGTCAGACTCATTTGCCTGACGCGGGTCTATGGCTGTATCTCCCGTCACTTCCCGCTGGGTGATGCGGTAAAGGGTCGGGGGGTAAATTTTTTCCTGACGGGTTTTCGCAGCATTGGGATCGCAGTGCCTTTGCTCGGCTTGGATGGTTTCCATGCTCTGCC
>JAHFPI010000194.1 GCA_023266795.1 Rhodospirillales bacterium | reverse complement strand
GCCGGACTGCTGGCCGAAAACGGCCTTGAATTTATATCCGGCAATCTGCTTTTTCAGGGCGGCGCTGAATTCGCCGTAGGGATAGGCGAAGAAAACCGGATCTTCCTCCAGCATCTCCCGATAGCGCGCCACCGCCCGGTTCATCAGGGCCGCATTCTGTTCGGCGGTCTGGTTTACCATATGCTCATAGATAGCGGGCAGGATGCCGAGACTGACCAGCTTGTTCTTGCGGAGTTTTTTCAGTTGATCCCAGCTTATCCGTCCGGCGGCATCGCCGCTGTCGAGCATATCCGAGGCGAAGAAGATGGTGAACGGCAGCTGCGCTTCTTCCAGCAGCGGCACGGCATTGGCGAGCGTCGTCTGGTAAGCGCCCTCAAAGGTGATGGCCACGGTTTTCGGCGGCAGCGGGGCGCCGCTTTTCACCGCCTCGATAATTTTCATCAGGGGGAGAACGGTATAGCCGTCTTTCTTCAGCTCCTGAATATGCTCGCGGAACTGGTCGACGGAAATATTGCTCTGCGGCACGGAATCTTCGCCGACGCGTTGGTAAACGAATACGACGGCGGCGCTTTTGTCTTCGGTGATTGCTGCATTGGCATAAGAGGATACCAGCAGGGCCGATGTAAAAATCGCCCCTATAATTATCCGGCACAAACGCATATAGTTGTTTTTCAGCATTCCGAAGCCATCATTGAATAAAGGAGACCATATCATGACAGGCGGCATATTAACAGAGCAAGCGGTGAAACAGATTTTTACCGAGGCCCGGACCCACAGCAACTGGTTAAACGAGCCGGTCAGCGACGATTTATTGAAAAGGGTCTATGATATGGCCAAATTCGGCCCGACCAGCGCCAATTGCAGCCCCCTCCGGATCGTCTTTGTCAAAACCAAGGCTGCGAAAGAGCGCCTGAAACCCGCCCTGATGGAGGGGAATGTCGCCAAAACCATGGCGGCGCCCGTGACGGCCATTCTGGCGTTTGACATGAAGTTCTACGACCATATGCCGATGCTGTTCCCGCAGACGGATGCCAAGTCGTGGTTTGTCGGCAACGATCCGCTAATCTTCGAAACCGCCCTGCGCAACAGCAGTTTGCAGGGGGCTTATTTCATCATCGCCGCCCGCGCCTGCGGCCTCGATTGCGGGCCGATGTCGGGCTTTGACAAGGGCAAGCTCGATCAGGAGTTTTTCAAAGGCACATCCTTTAGGGCGAATTTCCTGTGTAACCTCGGTTACGGCGATAAAAACAAACTCCACCCCCGCAACCCGCGCTTTAAATTCGAGGATATTTGCCAGATCGTGTGATGAAATGCCTCGCTGTTAATACGGCGACCACGGTGCTGTCCCTCGCGCTTGTCGAGGGCGAGACGGTGCTGCATTTCTTTGAAACGCCCGAAACGCGGGATCAGGGCAATACGCTGCTGGAACATATCCAGAGCGGTCTGAAAAAAAGCAATATCGGTTTTGCCGATCTGGACGTGCTGGCGGTGGTGACGGGGCCGGGCAGCTTTACGGGCATCCGCATCGGCCTTGCCGCCCTGCGCGGCCTTGCGCTGGCGGCGGATAAGCCGCTGATCGGCCTGACGAGCTTCGATATGTTCGCCGTGCCGGATACGGAGGCCGTCAATATCGTTGCCGTCGAGTCATGGCGGGAGGAGCTTTATTTCGCCGTGCTGGACGAGGAGGGTCATCCGCTGATCGGCTGCGGCAACGAGACGCCGGAGGTTTTCGCGCGGCGCTTCGCCCACGAACTGCCGGGCGGCCATCACATCCGCCTGTCCGGCGATGCGGCGGCGGCGCTGGCGCCGTTCTTCCCGCAGGCGGTGCTGGCGGATAAACAGGCCGATGCCGTGAACGTGGCGCGGCTGGCGCTGCATAAATTCAAAAAGAACGCTGTATTTCCCAGACCGGTGCCGTATTATCTGCGGGAAGCCGATGTCACCATATCCGCAAAAACCGTCAGGACGCTGAAAGCGCAGGAGGATTGAATGGAACAAAAATCCGCTTTGATTTCTTCGACGGCGGAGATCGTCGCCGCCTATCTGTCAAAAAACGCGGTGCCCGTTTCTGAAATTCCCGCGCTGCTGAAACTGGTGCATGGCGCGCTGGCCACTCTGGCGGCGGCGTCCCATCCGCAGGCCGGCCCGCAGACTCCGGCCGTGCCGCTAAACCAATCGGTCATGCCGGATTACATCGTCTGCCTCGAAGACGGCAAGAAAATGAAAATGCTCAAACGCTACCTCAAAACCGCCTATGGCCTGACCCCCAAACAATACCGCGAAAAATGGGGCCTCCCGCCCGACTACCCCATGGTCGCGCCAAACTATGCGAAACGGCGCAGCAGTCTTGCCAAAGAATACGGGCTGGGGACGGCGCGGTAGAAGGAATAAAAAATGCTCTCTTATAAGTTGAAGTTATTATTCGCGGCTGTTCTGTTTTCTGTAATCGTGTTGATTGGCGTGATAATAAAGCATTCAGAACAGGAAACCCCTCGTTTTGTTCTCAACGCTCAAAGAGTTCATATTCATATGGGGAATGACAGATCGCAACTTAAGTTGGGGGAAGCTTATCATAGTGGCATCGGTGTCGAGAAAAAGGACGACAAGGAAGCCATTTATTGGTGGCGCAAGGCAGCAGATCAGGGAAATGTTGATGCTCTCCTTACACTAGGTGATGCTTATAATGAAGGTTGGGGAGTTGGGGAAGATACTAAAGAAGCAATAAAATGGTATCGAAAAGCGGCTGAAGGACAGTATGTGCTTTGGACTCGAAAAAAGATTGAGGACGCCCATATCTATGGTATTGATGTCGAAAGAAATGATAAAATATCTGCCGAATGGTGGCGTTTAGCGGTTATAGAAGGAAAGGCTTCTGATGAGAAATTAATGATGAGAGTAATGAAGGGTGGTACTCCCAATCACCTTGTGCCAATTTTGTCGCCGGAAGAGCGTCTGGAACTTCTGGCTACAGAGCGTAAATCTGCTGAACAGGGTAATGCTGAGAGGCAGTATGATTTAGGAAATCGTTACCATTATGGGTGGAGTGTGGAGAAAAATGATGGAGAGGCTGTCAAATGGTGGCATAGAGCAGCAGATCAGGGGCACGATATGGCACAAAATGCTCTCGGAGATGCCTATCACGATGGGCGAGGTGTCAAAAGAGATGATAAAGAAGCCGTCAAATGGTGGCGTAAAGCAGCAGCACCGCGCGGACCTGAGCCGCCTTCCGAAATGTATAAAAAGCTTTTAGAAATAAAGAAATAAATCTGGAATTAACTTCTCGTCATTCCGGCGGAAGCCGGAATCTCCGCTATGTTGCGAAAAGATACCGGCTTTCGTCGGTATGACGCTGGTTTGTGTTGTCGTCCCTGCGAAAGCAGGGATCAAGTTGGGGTTTTATAATTATCACAGACAACGTCATCCTGAGCCGAAGGCGAAGGATCTTGTTGTTGCATCAGGAGATTCTTCGCTACGCTCAGAATGACAATAAGACCCGACTGGGCCCCTGCTTTCGCAGGGGTGACGTTAAGGGTTTTTCCCGCACACTTTAAACCCAACCGCCT
>JAHFPI010000034.1 GCA_023266795.1 Rhodospirillales bacterium | reverse complement strand
GCCCTGAAAGATGCCGGCGTCAAGGAATTCGTGCTCAGCAACCGCACGGAGAAGAAGGCCATGAAAATCGTCAAGGCCTTTGGACTGGAAGAGGCGGAAATCGTCGATTGGGAAGCCCGCTCCTCCGCATTAAACAACGTCACGATGCTTGTTAATTGCTCCAGTCTCGGCATGACCGGGCAGCCCCCGCTGGTGATCGACCTTTCGGCCTTGCCGAGAAAATCCGTTGTCTGCGACATCGTTTATAGCCCGCTGGCAACGCCGCTGTTGGCGAACGCAAAAGCGCGCGGCAATCCGGTTGCCGAAGGATTGTCAATGCTGCTCCATCAGGGCAGGCTTGGTTTCAAACAGTGGTTCAGGATCGATCCTGCCGTCACCCGCGAACTTTATGAGGAGGTCGCTGCATGCGTAAAATGACCGTTATCGGCATTACAGGTTCCATCGGCATGGGCAAATCCACCGCCGCCGAGATGCTGCGCGACATGGGTATCCCCATCCATAATTCGGACGCCGCCGTCCACCGGTTGCTGGAGGCAAACGGCAAGGCTGTTGCCGCCGTCAGTCAAAAATTTCCCGAAGCGCTCAAAACGAACGCCGCCGGAGAATTTTATATCGATCGCCAGTCTCTGGGGCGGATTGTGTTTTCTGACCGCCAGAAAAAGAAAGTTCTGGAAGATATTCTTCATCCGATGGTCTGGGCGGAGAGCGATAATTTTGTCACGGCGATGAGTCAGAAGGCGCACGATATCGTCGCCCTCGATATTCCGCTGCTTTTTGAAACCGGCGGGGAAAAGCGCGTTGATGTCACCCTGTGCGTCACGGCGCCCCAGGAATTGCAGCGGGAACGGGTGCTGTCGCGCGCCGGTATGACCTCCGAAAAGTTTGACCGGATCGTGGCGGGGCAGCTGCCGGACGGGGAAAAGCGCAAACGGTCGGACTATGTCATTGAAACGGATAAGGGTTTTGACGACATGCGCCTGCAACTGGGCAAGATCGTTGACGCGATACGGGCAGGGCGCCGGAGCGGGAAAAACGTATAGACAATCCGGAATTCGTCACTAAAATCCATCCATGACCCGTGAAATTATCCTTGATACCGAAACGACCGGCCTCGATCCGGATGACGGCCACCGGCTGGTCGAGATCGGTTGTCTGGAGCTCATCAACCATCTGCCGACCGGCAATACGTTCCACACCTATTTGAATCCGCTGCGCGATGTGCCGCCGGATGCGGCGCGTATCCACGGCCTGACCACCGAATTTTTGAAAAACCATCCGTTGTTCGCCGAGAAGGTGGGCGAGTTCATCGATTTCATCGGCGATGCCGTGCTGGTCATTCATAACGCCGAATTCGATATGAAGTTTCTTAATGCGGAACTGAAGGCTTCCGGATTCAAGCCGCTGCCGATGAGCCGGGTGATCGACACGCTGCCGATGGCGCGGCAGAAATTCCCCGGGCAGCCCGCCAATCTCGATGCGCTGTGCCGGCGGTTCAAGATCGACAACTCGGAGCGCAAGCTGCACGGCGCCCTGCTCGATTCCGAACTTCTGTCTGAAGTCTATCTGGAGCTGATCGGCGGGCGGCAGCACGGCCTCGGTCTCGGCAAGGAGCTGGCGGCCCAGCAGTCGCAGGCGCTGAACGCCAAGATCAAGCGCCAGAAAAGAACCGACCGTTCATTCCCGCCCACGGAAAAAGAACTGAAGGCGCACGATGCCCTGCTTGATAAAATCAAGGGCGCGCTATGGCGGGAGAAAACAGGAACCGAAAATTAGGCAGTGCCGGACTGCTTGGCTTTTTCCGACTGCAGGCGCTTCATCTCGCTCACGTAAATCGCCTCGAAGCTGATCGGCGTCAGGTATAAAGGCGGGTAGCCGCCCTGTGACGTCATGTTGGCGACGATTTCGCGCACGAAGGGGAACAGCAGTTTTGGCACTTCGACCATCAGCACCGGCTGGACATTCTCTTTCGGGATGTTATGCAGGACGACCATCGCGCCGTAATGCAGGTCGATGATGAAAGCCATCTTGTTGTCTTTTTTGTTCTTGGCTTCGATGCGGAAATTCAGGCTGGCTTCATAGGCGTTGTCCTTGAGGGGATGCTGTGCCAGGGAAATCTGCACATTCGTTTCCGGCGCCGGCCAGCCGCTGACCAGACTTTCGGGCGCATGCGGGTTCTCGAATGAAAAATCTTTCATGTACTGCGCTACCACCTGAATGCTCGGTTCCGTGCTTTGCGCAGGGGCGGGAGGTGTCGTCTTTGAGTCGGCCATGATTGATTCCTTTTGCTGTTTGGGAGAGTTTGCCAAGAAAGGGAGAGGTTGCCAAGCGAAACAATATTTTCATATAATCAGGGCAGCTTTTTATCCTCGGGCGTATGTCGGTAATCGCCTTCGATCGTTTTGGTCACGCCGCCTTCCTTGCGTTCTTCATAGTACCAGTATGTGAAACCCTGTGTGCTTTTACTGAGGTCGTTCAGGATGCTGTTGTGTTGATATTTGAGAAACTTGAAAATCCAGCCCCGCACCGGCGCGATCAGCAGCGGCAGCGCCAGAAAATCGCTGACGAATCCGGGGAAAATAAGCAATAAAGCGCCGGTGATGATGCAGAGTCCGTCGAACATCTCCTCAAAGGGGAAAGTGTCGGCTTCTACGGACTTTTTGGCCTTTTGCAAAGTTTTCCCGCCCATTGTGGCCAAAAGGGTGAACCCCGCGATCGTGTCCGCTATCACCCATAACAAAGACAGCCCCACGCCGATTTTGCCGCCGATGATGATGAATCCGGCGATTTCCAACAGCGGCAGGAGGGTTATTAAAAAAAGCATAGACATTTCAGTGTATTAACTTTCTGTGGAGATGATTCTATGAATGGTGTAGTAGAATTCCTGAAATAAGCATAGAATTTTTTGTATAACAAGCAAGGCAACCGAGGGACTGACGTGTATCTGGATATCCTGATTTTCGCCATTATCGCGGCTTTTTTGATTTACCGCCTGAATGCCACGCTGGGGACGCGGCAGGATGATGATCGTCCGCGCCCCAATCCTTTTGCTTCGCCGGAAGCGCAATCCCGCCCGCTGCAAAAACCTGTGCTGCTGAAAGCCGTTGTCACCGCAAAGCCGTTCCCGCCGATCGCGGAAATCGGGCAGCTGATCGATCCGGTGGCGAACAAAGAGGGGCGGATTGAAACGGGGCTGGCGGAGATCGCCGCCGTTGATCCCACTTTCGACGTGACTGATTTCATCGATGGCGCCAGAGGCGCTTTCAAAATGATCGTGACGGCCTACAGTGCGGGCGACCGTGCCGCTCTGCAGCCGCTGCTCAGCCCGAAACTCTACGCCGATTTTGATAAGGGAATCGCGGCGCGGGAAGCGGAGGGGCATACCTCCGTCACCGAGACTCTCCGTATCAAGGCGGCGCGGATCGTCGAGGCGCATCTGGGCGGCACGATGGCTTATGTCACGATTGATTACGATGTGGAGCAGACGACCGTCACCCGCGACCGGAGCGGCGCGGTGGTCGAGGGCGAGCCGGGGCATATCAGCACCGTCGAGGATATCTGGACGTTCACCCGCGACACACGCTCTTCCGACCCCAACTGGATATTGATCGAGACCCGCACAGCGGAGAAATAATGCGCCTTTCTAAAATCATTCCCGTTATCGCCCTCTGCCTGCCGCTGGCCGGATGTTTTGCGATTACAGGCCTGCAAAAACCCGTCGAGCGGGTTTATCTGAAGGAAAGCTCTTTCGCGCAGATGCCCGGCTGGAGCGCCGATGCCGTGTCTGCGGCAGTCGTGCCGCTGCAAAGATCCTGCGCCCGCATCGTCAAAAAAGACGCCGCTGACGAGTTTGGCGTTGGCGGCTTTGCCGGAACCGCCGGTGCGTGGCAGGACATCTGCCGTGAATTATTCGATGCCGTGTTGCTGACGGATGAGGAAACGCGGGCGTTTTTTGAAAAGCGCTTCACGCCTTACGAAGTGAGCGGGGATAAAGGGCGGGAGGGCCTGTTCACCGGCTATTACGAGCCTGTACTCCATGGCTCGCGCACGAAGCATGCGCCTTTTCTCATCCCGCTTTATGGCCGTCCGGATGGCCTGATCTCCGTCAACCTTGGCGATTTTAGGCCGGCGCTCAAGGGCGAAACCATCATGGGCCGCGTGGAGGGCGAAAAACTCATCCCCTATTACAAACGCGCCGAGATCGAGAAGGGTGCGCTCGACCAACAGCACAAGGAAATCGTCTGGGTCGATAACGCGGTCGATGCGTTCTTCCTGCATATTCAGGGCTCGGGGCAGATCAAGATAGATAACGAGCCGCCGCTGCATGTCGGCTATGCCGCCGCCAACGGCCAGCCCTATCTGGCGATCGGCAAGGCGCTGCTCGATCGCGGCGCGCTCGCCAAGGACAATGTTTCCATGCAGGCCATCCGCGACTGGCTGGAAAAAAATCCCGCCGAAGCCGCCGAAGTGATGAACCTCAACACCTCTTATATCTTTTTCCAACAATTAAAAACCGGCGGCGGCCCGCTCGACGGGCCTTTGGGCGCGGAAGGTGTGTCGCTGACGCCGATGCGCAGTTTGGCGGTCGACCGCAAGCAGATCCCCTACGGCCTGCCGCTGTGGCTGGATGCGGATGAGCCCGACGGGCAGCCGCGCCTGCAGCGGCTGATGGTCGCGCAGGATACCGGCGGCGCGATCACCGGCGCGGTGCGCGGCGATTTCTTCTGGGGCGCGGGCGAAGAGGCGGCGCATAAAGCGGGGCTGATGAAAAGCAAAGGCCGCTTCTGGGTGCTGCTGCCTAAAGCGGTGGTTGTGAAAAGCAGCGCACCGTGGTGGGGAACGTATTTTTAGGATCCGGACTCATATAAAAAAGCACCGTCATACCGGCGAACGCCGGTACCCAGCGCGGCACAGCCGCATTCATGAAGGCGCTTCGCGCAACTGGACTCCGGCTTCCGCCGGAGTGACGCGTTGGAGGAATCTTTTGTCCACAGAAACTAGGATACCTTCTTCGGCGGCGTGAGGTCGCCGATGACTTTTTCGATGTCTTCCATGAACGGCATGCCGTCTTGCGCGCCGAGTCCCTGACAGGAAAGGGCGGCACCGGCGCTGGCGTAGTGCAGCGCTTTGAGCCAGTCATGGCCGGTTTGCAGGCAGGCGGCGAAGATTCCGCAGAAGGCGTCTCCCGCGCCGGTTGTATCCACGGCGTCGACGGACAGGGTGGCTACCGTATAAAGATCATTGCCTCTGGCGGCAACGGAGCCTTTGGCTTCCAGTGTGACGATGCAGGTGAGTTTTCCCGTGTGTGCGATCGTTTGGGCGATATGGCGCGGATCGGCGCCATCAATGTCGAAAATATCCGCCAGCTGCAGCGCCTCGACCTCGTTGACGATCAGGTAATCGATATTCTTCAGTTCTGCGCGCGGCATATTTTCTGCGGGCGAGGCGTTGAGGATGGTGATGGCGCCGCCGGCATGGGCGCGTGCCAGAACGGAAAAAGTTTCCTGCGGCGTCGCTTCCAGCTGCGTGAGGATAATATTCTGGGAGGTCAGCACTTCATCCGGCACCTGATCCGACGTCGCCTCCAGATTGGCGCCGGGGGCGACGATGGAAAAATTCGCGCCGTGCGGGTCGACGGCGATCGTCGAGCTGCCGGTCGGGCGTTCGGAGATGCCGATGCCGGAAGCCCAGATGCTCTGGTTTTTCAGGTTGTTGACGCAGCGGCGGCCGAAAGAATCGTCCCCGACTTTTCCCACCACGGCCACCTTGGCGCCGGCGCGCGAGGCCGCCACCGCCTGATTGGAGCCCTTGCCGCCCGGGCGGCTCAGGTAATCCGTCGTGCACAGCACGGTTTCACCCGGCTTGGGGAAGTGCGCCACCGGCATCATCATATCAATGTCCAAAGACCCGAAGACAACAATCACTTTATAAAATCCCGCTGCTAACCGCCCCCAAAAGGGCATGCCTTGAGCTTAAATCCAACCCGGATAAATTGCCACTTTAGAATATTCGTTATTATGACTATTATAGTCCGGCTTTAGTTGCCATACTGTTTTTAGGGGTGTAAACATACAACCTTCGAAAACCGCCACCCCCCGAAAGAAAAGCCGCCATGAATTTTTATGAAACATTTTTCGAAAACCGCCTGAGCGACCTTCATAAAGAGGGGCGTTACCGCGTTTTTGCCGATCTGGAGCGTCAGGTCGGGAAGTTTCCCAAGGCGATCTACCGGGATGCCGTGGGGAATCCCCGCGAAGTCACCATCTGGTGCAGCAACGATTACCTCGGCATGGGGCAGCATCCCAAGGTGCTGGCGGCGACCTGCGCCGCCGTGCAGAAATCCGGCACCGGCGCCGGCGGCACGCGCAACATTTCCGGCACCACCTGTTATCACGTGCAGCTTGAGAAGGAACTGGCGGACCTGCACCAGAAAGCGGCGGCGCTGGTATTCACCTCCGGCTATGTTTCCAACGAAGCCTCGCTGAGCACCATCGCCAAAGTCCTGCCCGACTGCGTGGTTTTTTCCGATGAAATGAACCATGCCTCGATGATTCAGGGCATTCGCGGCAGCGGCTGCGAAAAATATATTTTCCGTCACAACGATCTGGCGCATCTGGAATCCCTGCTGAGCGCGGTGGAGCGCTGCCGCCCCAAGATCATCGCCTTCGAATCCGTCTATTCGATGGATGGCGATATTGCTCCCGTCAAGGAAATCTGCGATCTGGCCGAAAAATACGGCGCGCTGACCTATCTGGACGAGGTGCATGCCGTCGGCATGTACGGCCCGCGCGGCGCCGGTATCGCTGAAGCCACCGGCCAGATGCACCGTATCGACGTCATTGAAGGCACGCTCGGCAAGGCCTTCGGCGTTATGGGCGGGTATATCACCGGCAGCAAGGCGATTGTCGATGTTGTCAGGTCTTATGCGTCGAGTTTCATTTTTACCACCGCCCTGCCGCCCGGCCTTCTGGCCGGCGCTGTGGCCAGCGTGCAGCACCTGAAATCCTCGCAGGTCGAACGCGACCGTCATCAGGAGCGCGCCGCTACCCTGAAAAAACTGCTCGCCGACAACGGCCTGCCGGTGATGCCTTCCGTCAGCCACATTGTGCCGCTGCTGGTGGGCGATGCCCGCCTGTGCAAGCGCGCTTCGGACAACCTGCTGCTGCACCACAACATCTATGTCCAGCCGATCAACTATCCGACCGTGCCGCGCGGCATGGAGCGTTTGCGCCTGACGCCGACGCCGTTCCATACGGACGAGGATATGGCCGTATTGGTCGGGGCGTTGCGCGACGTATGGGCGGGACTGAGCCTCAAGCGCGCCGCCTGATTAATCCATGACAATTTTACACAACAGCCTCGAGCGTCTTCCTGCCGCCGCCGAGGGTTGTGTGCTGGCGATCGGCAATTTCGACGGCGTCCATCGCGGTCACCGCGCCCTGATCGGTCAGGCGCGCGCTTTGGCCGCGACGCTTCAGGCGCCGCTGGGCGTCATCACTTTCGAGCCCCATCCGCGCCGGTTTTTTCAGCCGGCGGCTGAACCTTTCCGCCTGACCCTGCTGCCGATGAAGCAGCGGCTCATGGCGGAGCTGGGCGTGGAGCATCTTTTCGACGTCCCGTTTGATCGGCAGCTGTCCCTCCTGACGGGGGAGGAATTCATCGACCGGATTCTGGTGCAGCGGCTGAAAGCGCGGCTGGTGGCCGTTGGTGAAAATTTCGTCTTTGGCCGCGACAGGTCGGGAACGGTCAGGACGCTTGATGCCGCCGCCGCTGCCGGAAAATTCAAATTGAGTGTCATGCCATCTGCCTTGTCGCCGCAGGGTCAGGCCTATTCCTCCACGGCGATCCGGGAATTGTTGCAGCAGGGACAATTTTTTGCGGCGGAAGAGTTGCTGGGGTGGTCGTGGCAGATCGAAGCGCCCGTCGTGTCGGGGGATAAGCGCGGACGCACCCTCGGTTATCCCACCGCCAACCAGAATGTGCCTGAATATGTGCGGATTCCCTACGGTATTTATGCGGTCCGGTTGCGCATAGAGGGAGAGACGGTCTGGCGCGACGGCGTGGCCAATTTCGGTATCCGTCCGATGTTCCAAATCGCCCAACCGATCTTTGAAACCTTTATCTTTGATTTTTCTGGCGATATTTATGGAAAGAATCTGTGTGTTCAGCCTTTGCAGCATTTGCGTCCGGAGATGTCCTTCCCGAATATCGCCGCGCTGACGGCGCAAATGAAAGAAGATTGCATCGCAGCCAAGGCTGTGCTGAAATCCATCCGAAGGTCATTCGCATAACAAGGGCGTCTCATGCATAATTTTTCCCATGCCGGAAAGTACTTCCTTCCGGGACTGGCCATTATTTTCGGCGTTATCCTGATCGACCAGTACACCAAATGGCTGGTGATCGAGACCACGCTGCGCCTGCACGGCCCGGACAGCGCCGGATTTATAGACTGGCTGACGACCCAGAAGAAAATAGAGTTTTTTTTCAATGAGCGGGAGCATTTCAAATATATCGTGCTCACGCCCTTCCTGAGCTTTGTGATGGTCTGGAATCAGGGGATCAGTTTCGGGTTGTTTGACAGCAATTCCTCCCATCTGTCGATGATATTCATTGCGGTTTCCCTGGTGATTTCGTCAATGATGGTCATTTGGCTGGCGCTGAACACCAAAAAGCCGGTGGCGATCGCGCTGGGGCTGATTATCGGCGGGGCGCTGGCGAATGTCATGGACCGGGTGCGGTTCGACGCCGTGGTGGATTTTATAGATTTTCATTTACAGGATTATCACTGGCCGGCGTTTAATGTGGCTGACAGCTGCATCGTTATCGGCGCGGGAATTCTGATGATCAGAACTTTTCTGGACAAAGAAAAAACATAGAGAGAAAAAGATGACAACAAAAAACAACCTGCTGCCGGTTATTTGCCTGTTTGCTGCCGCCCTGTCACTATCTGCCTGCTCGTCCGTCAAGCGGGAGCTGGGCGTGGGCCGGAATTCGCCGGATGAATTTCTGGTGGTCAAGCGCGCACCCCTGACCCTGCCGCCGGATTATGCGCTGCGGCCGCCGTCGGATCCCAGCGAGGCGCAACCCGCCGCAGAATCCGCCGCCGAGGCTAAAACCACGCTGCTCGGAAAAGCGGAGGCTCCCGCCGTGAAGGGCGCTGCCGAAAGCGCCCTGCTGAATAAAGTCGGCGTGACGAACGCCAATCCTGATATCCGCAAGGTGATTGACGAGGAGAACGGCTATATTTCCTTCAAAAACCGCAGCGTCGCCGACAAACTGATTTTCTGGGATGACGCGCAGCCTTCTCAGGACAATGTGCCGTCTTCCGTCGTGGATGCCAAGGCCGAAGCGGAACGCCTCAAGCAGAACAAGGCCGCAGGCAAGCCGGTCAACGAGGGCACTGTGCCGGTGATCGAGAAGAAAAAAGGCACGCTCGACCAAATCTTCTAGAGCCGCCGTTCAGATAAATTTCTTATAAACGAACATCAGACCGCCCGCGAGCAGGAACGTCAGCGGGATGGTCAGTATCCATGCCCAGACGATATTGCCGACGATGCCCCAGCGCACGGCGGAAAGGCGCTTGGTGGCGCCGACACCCATAATAGCGCTGGAAATGACGTGAGTGGTGCTCACCGGAATGCCGAAATGAGAGGCGCCGCCGATGATGATCGAGGCTGTCGTTTCCGCCGCAAAGCCCTGCACCGTCTGCAGCTTGATCATCTTGCTGCCCAGCGTGCGGATAATGCGCCACCCTCCTGTCATCGTGCCCAGCCCCATGGCGACGGAACAGGCCAGCTTGACCCAGAGCGGCACCGTGAAACTTTCTGCGGGAAAGGCCAGCACCAGGGCGAGCGCGATAATCCCCATCGACTTCTGCGCGTCGTTAAGCCCGTGATTGATCGCCATGAACCCGGCGGAGACGATCTGCAGCCTTCCGAACAGCCGGTTGATAAAAGCCGGCTGCAGCCGGTAAATCAGCCAGGTCAGCGCGACCATGATAACAAAACCAATGGCCAGCCCGAGCACCGGCGACAGGAACATCGGGATCAGCACTTTATGCGTCAGTGCCGGCCAGATGATATTATCGCCGCCCGCCGCCGAAGAAAAAAACGTCGCGCCCAGCAGGGAGCCGATGATGGCGTGGGAGGAACTGGTCGGCAGCCCTTTGTACCACGTGATCAGATTCCAGATGATCGCCGCCATGACGGTACAGAGAACGGTATGCAGGGAAATAGTCTCCGCCTTCACCAGCCCCTTGCCGATGGTCGCCGCCACTTCCGTCCCGATCATCGCGCCGCCGAAATTCAGGACACCGGCGTAGAGGACAGCGGCGACGGGGCTGAGCGCCCGGGTGGAAACCACCGTGGCAATCGCATTGGCCGTATCATGGAAACCGTTGATAAAATCAAAGACCAGCGCCAGCGCGACGACGATAATCAGAAGGAGCAGGGTTGTTGTCATCAGCGTTAACTGTATTTCAGGACGATTTGCAGCGTCACGGCGGCGGCGTCGCGGTAGCAGTCGATGACTTTCTCCAGCATGTCGTAAATATCCTTGCGCAGCAGCATGTCCCTGACATCCCGCCCTTCCGCGAAAAGAGAGCCGAGAAGGTCCTGCAGCACGTCGTCGCCCTTTTGCTCCAGATCATGCAACAGGGTCACTTTCTCCATGACCTGCTTGGCCGGACGTTTGCGGATCAGGTCGCCGACCATATCCTCCATCGCCTTTGATTCGTCGACGATCAGGTCCACCTGACGGATAAAATCCTCCCGCGCGCCGGAAAGGCCGTGCATCTCCATCCGTTGCATGACTTTTTCGATCGTTTTCGGGATGCGGTAAAGGTTCTGCGAAAAACTCTGAATATCCTCGCGGTCGAAGGGCGTGATGAAGCTGCGGCAGAGCTCGCCCGTCATGTCATTCATGATCGCCTTGGACTGCGCGCGGCATGTCATGATTTCCTGGCCGATTTTTTTTCGCGCCGCCGGATCGGTGCTTTCCACGTAGTTTTTTAAATGGCTGGCGCTCAGGCGCGCTTTGGCGGAGAGCTCTGACAGGTAAGTAGAAAATATTTCCTGTCGCGGCAGCAGACTGAAGGCTTTCATGATATATCTCCACTGTTGAATAACGGGCGGATCGAATATATCAGAAAATTCAGTTGATGAGATACTCTAACCGGCAAAAGCCGATGTCTCCCGGGGTGATCAGCTTTTTGCTGCCGACGCGCACCGAGTGCAGCTTGCCCTCGATCTCGCGTGTCCAGAAATGCAGGAAGCGGTGCAGCTCGGGGAATTCCGGCGCCAGATCGTATTCCTGCCACAGGAATGTCTGCAAAAGCATCGGATGATCGGGCAGATGATACAGAATCTCTGCCGTGGTGAGGCGGTAGTCCTTCAGTTGCAGAATCAAACTTGCCATATTCTTAATCTCCTATTACGAATCTGGCGCGCCATTTTTCATGAAATGACAATTCCTTCATCCCATTTAACTATATATTACCAGATTTGTGTTAAAAAACATTGAAATCAACCTGTTAGCACTCTACGCTGTTGAGTGCTTAATTTTCTATAAAACACTGAATTGTCTTGAAAAAAAGGCCCTGTGGCGCTACTAGATTAGCACTTGCCACATGAGAGTGCTCATGGTGAGTCTCCCCGCTGTGGACAAGCGAAACACCCATTCCCAAGGAGGAATAAACATGAAATTCAAACCACTCCATGACCGCGTTCTGCTGCGCCGTCTCGAAAGCGAAAGCAAAACTTCCGGCGGCATCATCATTCCCGACACCGCC
Organism: Rhodospirillales bacterium; assembly: GCA_023266795.1. Lineage (GTDB taxonomy): Bacteria > Pseudomonadota > Alphaproteobacteria > Micavibrionales > UBA2020 > PALSA-926. Next base: position 1,139 of record JAHFPI010000034.1, on the reverse strand, counting down.
AAAGAAAAACCGGCACAGGCCGAAGTCGTTGCTATCGGCACCGGCGTTCGTGACGAGCACGGCAAACTGGTTCCGCTTGCCGTTTCGGTCGGCGACACAGTGCTGTTCTCCAAATGGTCAGGTTCCGAGGTCACTCTGGACGGCGAAGAGCTCGTCGTCGTGAAAGAGTCCGACATCATGGGCATTATCGAAGCCAAGAAAAAAGCGAAAGCGGCTTAAACCCCTCTTAAAAACAAAGGAAAAATAAACATGTCAGCTAAAGAAGTAAAATTCAGCGCGGACGCCCGCCAGAAAATGCTCAAAGGCGTCGATATTCTGGCGAACGCCGTAAAAGTAACCCTCGGCCCCAAAGGCCGTAACGTCGTCATCTCGAAGAGCTTCGGCGCGCCCCGCATCACCAAAGACGGTGTGACGGTCGCCAAGGAAATCGAACTTGAGGACAATTTCGAGAACATGGGCGCGCAGATGGTGCGTGAAGTGGCCTCGAAGACCAACGACCTCGCCGGCGACGGCACCACCACCGCCACCGTACTGGCGCAGGCGATTTTCCGCGAAGGCGTTAAATCGGTTGCTGCCGGCATGAACCCGATGGACCTGAAACGCGGCATCGACATGGCCGTTGAAGCTGTCATCGCAGATATCAAAAAACGTTCCAAGAAAATTTCCAGCAATTCTGAAATCGCGCAGGTTGGCGCCATCGCCGCCAACGGCGATTCCGAAGTTGGAAAGCAATTGGCCGAAGCAATGGCAAAAGTCGGCAACGAAGGCGTGATTACGATTGAAGAAGCAAAGTCTTTTGACACCGAACTCGAAGTTGTCGAAGGGATGCAGTTTGATCGCGGTTATCTCTCCCCTTACTTTATCACCAACGCCGACAAGATGGTCTGCGAGATGGACAGCCCCTATATCCTGTTCTTCGACAAGAAACTGTCGAACCTGCAGGTCATGCTGCCGATCCTCGAAGCTGTCGTCCAGAGCGGCAAGCCGCTGCTGATCATCGCGGAAGACGTGGAAGGCGAAGCGCTGGCAACGCTGGTGGTCAACAAGCTGCGTGGCGGCCTCAAGGTTGCCGCCGTCAAGGCACCCGGCTTCGGCGACCGTCGCAAGGCGATGCTGGAAGATATGGCGATCCTGACCAA
>JAHFPI010000193.1 GCA_023266795.1 Rhodospirillales bacterium | reverse complement strand
TCAGGAGAATTTGCCGTAGGCGCGTCGGATCCCCCTTCAGCAACAGCGGCGTACCGGGAGCAATCTCCGCTTTCAGAGAGATTTTCTTTTCGTCCGCGCGTCCGGACATCAGCAAAATCATACTCTCCACAAGACGCCCGAGGTCGAAGTTAATATCCTCAAGCTCCATGCGCCCCTCTTCAACTTTTGAAAAGTCGAGGAGATCATTGAGCAGCGCCAGCAGCGCATCCCCTGCATACTGAATGGTCTTGGCCCATTCCTTCTGTTTTGCATCGAGTGGTGTGTCCAGCATCAGACGGATCATCCCCATGATGCCGGTCATGGGCGTCCGGATCTCGTGGCTGATGACGGCCAGAAAATCCGATTTTGCCTTATTGGCATTATCGGAGATTTCCTTGGCCTGCTGGAGCACCTGCACCCGCGCGGCTTCGCGGCTTCTTAAATCGGCAACCAGCTCCTTTTCGCGCTGCAATACACTGAGCAGACGCGCCTGATCGGCCAGCTCCCGCGTCTTGCGAAACTCCAGCTCTTCCATGTGCTTCTGCGCTATTTCAGCCTGACGCTTGCGGCGGCGGTGTTCACCACCCATCATAAAAAAGACGGAAGACAGCAACAGCAAGAACATGTGGGGAATAAAGCACAGCCAGTAAAGGCCGAGTCCGGCAAAGCCGAAGTCAGCAAGGCCGAGGCTCGAAAAACCGATACCGGCCTCGGTCATCAGGCCTCCCGCAAGAAGAACGAGCCAGGCCAGCGTATAGGCCAGCGCCTGCGAGGGAGCCTCCCTTTTCAGGAGCGTCACAACGCCGAGAACGGAAATGAACGCCGGAAGAGCTATCGGCAACAGGCGCAGAACAAGGACATGGCTCATCCCTACGGCGGACTCCGTCCAGAGTCCGCCAGTGGCAACCATGACGACCGCCGCTCCGGCAAGAGGAAGCAGCCAGGAGCCGCCATCAACAGCATCGCGTCCGGAAAATAAAATCTGCCGTGTCAGCCACAGGCCGGTCAGCGCCGCCAACGCCGCAAGCATATCGATATAGACAGCAGCGGTATTGTTCCCCTGCGGCAGGATTTCGTCGGTGGTCGTATAAATCAGGAATTGCGCGACGATATAGAGGATCAGGATGCCGGGAATGGGGTTCTTATAGCGCAGCAGAAATAACAGCAATATGCCGGACAACAGCGCCGCGCCGGAGAACAGGGCATTGTTTTGAGAGGCTGTCTTGTCGCGGCTGTCTTTGTAGTGGCTCAGGTCTTCGATCTGCGGCGCAAAAACCAGCGGCACACCTGCCATCGGTTCGATATAAAGGGCGAATATCTGCGGTTGATCCGTTCCCAGCGTCAGGGGAATGGCGTTCTTCTCCTGCCCCTGCATCTGCAGCTTGTTTTTGACAGTGCGCCCGTCAATGACCAGCGCCTGATCGGCATTGGCATCGGAAAATAATGCCATACGGTCGGAGATTCCGGACGTACCCTCCGCCCGCTGCCCCAGATCCAGCATCCAGCGGTCATTGGCGGGCGCGCGGTTCTGCACGGCAAAAACAAGCCAGACGGCGGACGAGGACGGGCTGATGGAAATCGTTTTATTTCCCGCAGCCTTGCCGCCGCCGGATTTGTATTGGAGCAAAACCTGCCGGAAAGAAAGATTCTTCTGCGGATCATCAAACAGGCGGAACGAAGAAAGTGGGCTGGCAACCGAAGACTGTGCGGGAAGAAGCAGCGGCGCCGGCGGCGCGCTCTGCGCCCAGCCGGTCAGCGCAAAGGTCCCCAGCCCGACAAAAACGGCCAGCCCCCCCAAAATACGTCCCAAAAATTTTCCCGGCACTTATTCCCCGATAAGTTTCCATTTTAGATACCCGATCAGGATAGCGGGCTTGGTATTGAAACTCAACCTTCGCCTCTGTTTTCCACTTGGAAGTGCTGGATTTTGTGTTTATGGGGCGTTAGGATGATAGCAGGGAAACTTCTCAGAATCGTGGATGTCTATGTCAAATAACCGTATCTTTCTTCTGCGCGCCATTTTCTGCGCAGGTTTAGCTGGATTTCTGGCTTTCTCTGCGCCTGTTTTGGCACAGACGGCAACAGACACACCCGCACCTCCCGCGCAGGAAGCCGCTCCTGTCGCGGCGGTTCCGACTGCCCCCGCAGAACCGGTGGCCGCTGCTGACGCCCCGCCGCCAACGGTGACGGATATTGTTATCGACAAAACAGATAAGAATGCCGTCATGGCGCGGGATAAGGCCATTACCGAGGCGCGGCGGACAGCTTTTCAGCAGCTTGCCGAAAAGTCGATGACCCCCGAGGCCTTCAAAACCTATAAAATGCCGGATGACCAAACAATCGCAACGCTGGTGCAGGATTTTGAAATCAAGAATGAACAGATATCCGCCAACCGCTACGTGGCGAGCTTCACCGTGCGCTTCACCTCCGAAATTTTAAATTACATAAAACTTCCTGCCGACACAGCCCCTGTTGTGGCAAGCGCGCCGCCTGCTGCCGCCGTCCCCGCCGGCCCCCGTGATGTGCTGGTCCTACCCTATTTTGAGAATATCGCCGGTAAAAAACTCCTGTGGGAGGATCCCAATCCGTGGCGGGACGCCTGGCAGGCAACGGGAAATTCAACGCCCGCGCCCGGCCTGACGATCTCGGTTCCGCAGGGAGACCTTGCGGATATTTCTTCCGGTAGCACGGATGCCGTGTGGACGGGGGATTACAGCGCGATTGAAAAGCTGCGCAAGAATTATAACGCGAGCGAAGTGGCGCTGACGGTAGCCAACAAGTCCAGCATTTACATGAACGTGGATCTTTACATCTACAGGGACGGCAAACTGGCGCGTGAAAAATCCATTACTCCCTACACCAGCGAGCAGAACGACAAGAACTCTTTCAAGCAGGCTGTGGCGCAGGTGACCAGCGCGATTCAGTCGCCGGAACCCTTTGAAGAGCATGTTGAACAAGCTGCGCCGGCGGATATTTCATTTAAAGGCCCCGTGCCCGCCTCTCCGGCAGAAACCGCAACCGCCGCGCCCGCTGCACCCACGGGGAAAATAACTCTCGAGGCCACGATGAGCTTTGGCAATTTCACGCAATGGCTGGAAGTGCAGCGGCGGCTGGCGGCGATCACCCCGATTCCAACGGTTGAAATATGCAGCCTGAGCAAGAACGAGGCGCAGTTCAGCATCGCCTATAACGCCAGCATCGAGATGCTGAAAGCGGCGCTGGCCGGAAAAGGTCTGGCGCTCGACCAGCCTGTTGTGGAAGTGAATGAATCCGTTCTCGGCAGCAGCGCGTCGACCAAGCGGGCGCTCTATGAACTCAGGCTGCTGAACTGATACGCCAATGGCAAAACCCGAACAACTGCCGTTTGACCTTGGTCCCCGTCACGCCCATGAACGCGAGGACTTCTGGGTATCAGACTCCAACCGCGCGGCAATCGCCTGGCTGGACAAATGGCCGGACTGGCCGGCGCCGGCGCTGATTATTTTCGGCCCGCCGGCCTGCGGTAAAACGCACCTGCTACAAGTCTGGAAAAAAGAGGCGGGAGCAAAAGAAATCTCTCTGCGTCACTTAA
>JAHFPI010000192.1:914-3578 GCA_023266795.1 Rhodospirillales bacterium | reverse complement strand
CTGCATGTCCTCGACGAAACCGACGATCTTGTCGTACAGCGCGCCGCCCTGCCGCGCGATTTAATCGGCATGGCGGTTCTGCAATTCCAGCTTCCATACGGAATCGATGGTCTTGAGCGTGGCAAACAGCGTTGTCGGGCAGACGATGACGATTTTCTTGTTCCACGCATAGCCGTGCAGTTCCGGGTCTTTCTGCACCGCAAGGGAATAGGCGCCCTCGATCGGCATGAACATCAGCACGAAATCGGGCGTCGTCAGTTTCGCGTCCTGATAGCGGCGTTCGGAGAGCTCGTTGACGCGGGCGCGAACGGCGGCGAGGAAGGCTTTCAGGTGCAGCGCTTTTTCGGCGGGGTCTTCGGCGGCGGAATAGCGCTCGTAGGCGTTCAGCGAGACCTTCGCGTCGATGACGATATGCTTGTCCTCAGGCAGGTGGACGATGACGTCCGGCTGCAGGCGGCGGCTGTTGTCGTCGGCGTGCTTCAGCCCCATCTCCGCGCCCTGCAGCGTGTAGTTGACGCCTTTTTTCAGGCCGGAATCCTCGAGGATCTTTTCGAGGATGTACTCCCCCCAGTCGCCCTGCATCTTGGCGTCGCCCTTGAGGGCTTTGGTAAGGTTCTCCGTCTGCAGCGACATTTCTTTATTGACCGAGACGATATGCTCGATTTCTTTTTTGAGAGAGATCTGCTCCTTCACCTGCGCGCCGAAAGAGTCGTCGACCTTTTTTTGGAATTCCTGCAGCCGTTCGCGCAACGGGTTGAGCAGCTGGGCAATCCCCTCGCTGGATTCTTTTTTGAACTTGTCGTTCTTCTCGTCGAAAATGCGGTTGGCGAGATTTTCGAACTGCAGCGAGAATTTTTCCTCCAGCTGTTCCATCTGGGCGTTGCGCCGCGACAGCTCCAGCATCTGCGCGGTAAGCTCATCATTTTTTTGCGCGAGTCGGTCGCGTTCCTCTGCGGAACCTTTTCCGCGCGCGCCGAGAATCAGCCACGTGACAAGCGTCCCTGCGGCAAAACCGGATAAAATATACATAACAGTTAAAAATACCGGCATAGGCGCTGTTTTTTCCCTGATTCAGGCTGTTTCATTTAAGGCTTTCTTAAGAACCTGACAACTATAATCCGGACATCAGGCGCGGTAAATATGCCTGAAAAATAAATGTAATCGATATGAAAAGCACTAACGAGAAAGTAATGGACTTGGCCGGGCAGAGAAAATAAATTAGCAGGTGGGGTTACAGTGGATAAGCTAAATTATAAAAGCCTGGCAAAATCAGCAATAAAGTTTCTTGAAACATTAGCTTTTGCAGTGGGGGTTTAAATACATGGCTGACGGTATCACGACGCAACACGTTGTCATCGACCTGAAAACAGGCTTCTCTTATGGAATTAGACTGGACTCGGAAGGCAACTGCAAGGCAGTGCAGCCGCTGACGACAGTGATCGAAAAACTGGACGGTAATGTTATCAACAGATTCGGCCCGCTCGAAGGCCTGACAAGCGTCCCGCTGCTGCCTTATGGACAGACGATCACGGCGGTCGAGGTGACGGGCGACAAACTGGGACAGGTTTTCACGATGGTCTGGCCGACCAAGGCCGCCTTTGATAAAGGCGCCCGTCCGGAGATCACCCGGAAAGACCTGCCGTCTGATCTGATCAAGGCGGGTATTGCCGCCGCGCCGAAATCCGCCAAAGGAAAAGGCTCGGGCGTCGACAGCGAAGAAGATTTAAAAGCCGCGCTCAAGAATATCGACAGCATGATCGGGCTCGACAAGGCCAAGCACGACATCAAGCAGAATATCGCTGTGGCGCGCTTCAACAAGGCGAAGGAAGAGCTGGGTCTCTCGACCAAGCCCATTTCCCGCCACATGGTTTTCACCGGCAATCCGGGGACGGGCAAGACCACCTTCGCCCGCGAAGTGGCCAAGGTTTATCATGCGCTCGGTTTCATCGACAAGCCGACCGTCGTGGAAGTCAGCCGCGAGGATCTGGTCGCGGGCTATGTCGGCCAGACGGCGCTCAAGACCAAAGAGGTCATCGAGAAAGCCAAGGGCGGCATCCTGTTCATCGATGAAGCCTATGCCCTGTCGCGCGGCGGTTCGGGCGACGACAGCAAGGATTTCGGCCGCGAAGCCATCGATACGCTGGTGGCGGCGATGGAGAACATGCGCGAGGACCTGATCGTGATTGTCGCCGGTTATCCGGAGCCGATGAAAAAATTCATCGACGCCAACGAGGGCCTGAAATCAAGGTTCAGCACCTATATCAGCTTCGAGGACTACAGCATGATGCAGCTGGGCCAGATCCTCGACGTGATGCTGAAGGATCGCGGCTATACGATGGAACCTGTTGCCCGCGAACACGCCATCAAGCTGCTGGAGAACGAAAAAAACCGCGCCAAAAAGGATTTCGGCAACGGGCGCACCGTCCGCAACCTTGTCGAGAAGGCCGAGAAGGAGCTGGCGGAGCGTCTGGAGCGGGAAGCGAAACTCGGCGCCAACCACGGCGGCCTGTCCAAGGAAGAGTTCAAGCGCGCCCTGACCACGCTGACGATGCAGGATCTGTCTGCGGTCAGCCTGACCGGCCTGAGCACTATCCAGACGGAATTCAAGGTGATCGGCTTTGGCGGCGAGAGGAGCAAGGTTCCGGCCAGCGCCCCGCCGTCCAA
>JAHFPI010000192.1:0-904 GCA_023266795.1 Rhodospirillales bacterium | reverse complement strand
AGCCTAAAAAATCGATGCGTTCGGCTTTCAGATTGCACTGATTGCGCTATAATCAAAAAAGAGCCGCCCGTCGTGGCGGCTCTTTTTTTTAAGGGGCCATGACATGACGGATTTGCTGAAACTTGCACGGGAGCTGATTCCGGTTGTGCGCGCCGCCGGAAAGATTGAGCTGGCGTATTTCAGGTCGGGCACCGGCGTGATGGACAAGGCCGACGGTTCCCCCGTCACGCTGGCCGATCAGGAAGCGGAAAAACTGATCGCCGCGCAATTGCGCATCCTGCGCCCCGCCATCCCGATGATCGGCGAGGAATCGGTGGCGGCGGGAACGATCCCCGACATTGCCGGCGGCACCTTCTGGCTGGTCGATCCGCTCGACGGCACCAAGGAGTTCATCACCGGCAGCGGCGATTTCACGGTTAATATCGCCCTGCTGGTGAATTTTATCCCGGTCATGGGCATCATCTACGCCCCTGTCGCGGACGAGCTTTATTTCGGCGCGGCGGGCGAGGCTTTTATGAGCCTACAGGGAAAACCGGAGCAGAAAATAACGGTGCGTCCGGTGCCGGCGGCGGGGCTGACGGTCGTCGCCAGCAAGCGCCACGGCGATCCGGAGCGCCTGAACGATTTCCTGAAGGGAAAAAAAGTCGAGCGGCTGATCCAGCGCTCCAGCTCGCTCAAGCTCTGCGTCATCGCTGCGGGCACGGCGGACTTTTACCCCCGCCTCGGCCCGACATCCGAATGGGACACGGCGGCGGGGGAGGCGATTCTGCGCGCCGCCGGCGGGCAGGTCACCACGCTTGACGGCCGCCCTCTTGTTTACGGCAAGTCGGACAAAAGGTTCCTGAATCCGGAATTTCTGGCGTTTTCCGGCCAGTCTAATTAGAATAAATCCTGAAAGGCTTTG
>JAHFPI010000033.1:6997-13083 GCA_023266795.1 Rhodospirillales bacterium | reverse complement strand
CCCTTTCGACGATGATTCTTCTGGGCATTAAGGATATTCTTGTCATTTCAACGCAAAACGACACCCCGCACATCGAGCGCCTCCTCGGGGACGGGAGTAAATACGGTATCCACCTTTCATACAAAATACAGGATAGCCCGAAGGGGATTGCCGAGGCCTTTATTCTGGGCGAGGAATTTATCGGGGCGGATAAGGTCTGCCTTCTTCTCGGCGATAATATCTTTTTTATTACCAACGATGTAAAGGAATTGAAGCATAAAATAGGCGCGCACAATAACGATGCATTTATTTTCGGCTATCATGTTCAGGACCCCCGACGATTTGGCGTGATTGAGCTCGAAAAACAGGGGGCGGGTTTTCGCGTCCTGTCCTTGGAAGAAAAGCCTGCAAATCCCAAATCGAACTATATTGCAACCGGCCTGTATATTTACCCCCCGGATGTTGTGCAAAAGGCGAAATCACTCAGGCCGTCAGCGCGCGGAGAGCTGGAAATCACCGACCTCAATAATCTCTATGTTCGGGAGGGGCGCATCCAGTGCGAGATTTTAAGGCGCGGTTCCGCATGGATTGATGTGGGACGCCAAAAGCCTTAATGAAGGCGGCCCTGTTTGTCGAGGCGGTCGAGGACATGCAGTCCCTGAAGCTGTCCTGTCTGGAGGAAATGGCTTACCGTCTCGGCTTCATAGACAAAGTACAATTCAGGAAAAATATCGAAGCATATTCAAAGGGCAGTGATTACAGGGCTTATCTGGAGAATATTCTGGATGATGCGGAGAAGATTTAGAGAATCTTCCCCGCCCGCCGCGCCGGAATTAAAACAGGCCCACAATCTTGCCGTCAACCAAATCGATATGGTTGGCTGAAGGCACCTTGGGCAGTCCCGGCATGGTCATGATGTCGCCGCAGACCATGACGACAAACTCGGCCCCGGCCGACAGCCTCACCTCGCGTATGTTGATCACGTGCCCCTCGGGCGCGCCGCGCGCCTGCGCGTCGGTGGAGAAGGAGTACTGCGTCTTGGCCACGCAGACGGGATAATGCCCGTAGCCGCCGTCCTGCAATTTCTTGATCTGGCCACGCACCTTGGCGTCGGCGGAGACGCCTGAAGCGCGGTAAACCTTTTGCGCGATTTTGGTGATCTTGTCCCACAGGGTGTCCTGGTCATCGTAAACGAAAACCGGAGACGGCTTCTTTTCGCACAGCTCAACCACGGCCTTCGCCAGGTCGGCAGCGCCTTTGCCGCCTTCGGCCCAGTGTGTTGCCAGCACCACCTTGACGCCCAGCGCCGTCATGCGCTTCTTGATCATCGCGACTTCGGCTTCCGTGTCGCTGGTAAAATGATTAATCGCCACGACGCAGGGGGTGCCGTGGACGCGCTGCACATTATCGACATGCCGCTCCAGATTGACCAGACCCTTGTCGAGGGCTTCCAGGTTTTCCTGTGTGAGCGTTTTCAGATCCGCCCCGCCGTGGTATTTCACCGCGCGCACCGTGGCGACAATCACCACTGCTGAGGGCCAGAGACCGCTTTTGCGGCATTTGATATCGAAGAATTTTTCTGCGCCCAGATCGGCGCCGAAGCCGGCCTCGGTCACCACATAGTCGGCGAGCTTCAGGGCGGCTTTGCTCGCGATCACCGAATTGCATCCGTGGGCGATGTTCGCAAACGGGCCTCCGTGGACAAAAGCCGGGCTGTTTTCCAGCGTCTGCACCAGATTTGGCGCCAGCGCGTCGCGCAGCAGCACCGTCATCGCCCCATGCGCGTTCAGGTCGCGTGCGTAAACAGGTTTTTGTGCGCGCGTGTAGGCCACGACGATGTTGCCCAAGCGTGTTTTCAGGTCTTCAAGGGACGTCGCCAGACAGAAAATCGCCATAACCTCTGAGGCAACGACAATGTCAAAGCCGTCCTGACGCGGGTAGCCGTTGCCGGTGCCGCCCAGAGACACGACTATGTCGCGCAGGGCGCGGTCGTTCATATCCACGACGCGCTTCCAGACAATGCGGCGCACATCGATGTCCAGTTCGTTGCCGTGATGGATGTGATTGTCCAGCAGCGCCGCCAGCAGGTTGTTGGCGAGCGCGATCGCCGAAAAATCGCCGGTGAAATGCAGGTTGATATCCTCCATCGGCACGATCTGGGCATAGCCGCCGCCCGCAGCGCCGCCTTTCATGCCGAACACGGGCCCCAGCGAAGGCTCGCGCAGGCAGATCATGGCTTTTTTGCCGATGTAGTTAAGGGCATCGCCCAGTCCGACCGTGGTGGTCGTCTTGCCCTCGCCGGCCGGCGTCGGGCTGATGGCTGTTACGAGAATTAGCTTGCCGTCCGGCTTGCCCTTCAGGCTGTCAACGTAATCCAGCGATACTTTGGCTTTATAATGCCCGTAGGGTTGCAGATGCTCTTCCGCGATCCCCAGTTTTTCTTTGGATAAAATCGAGATGCGCTGCATCTTCGCCTTCTGGGCTATTTCGATATCCGATGGCATGGAGCCTCCGTGCTAAAAGTGGGAATGTTTTGACGTACATTGTATACACCCGGATTCCCCGGAAGTCTCCCCCAAAATAGGCCTCTTACAGGAAGAAATTAAAGATTCTTTACGGCCTTGATCGCCAGTTCGTGCAGACCTTCAGGGCGGCTGTTCACATAGGCAACCAGCTGTTCCCGCATGGGGGGCGTCCAGAAATTTTTCAAATGCTCGGCGATTTTTTCAATGGCCTGCGCTTCCGGGTAGGGGGCGAAGTTAAGGGCTATCTGATTGGCTTTGTGAAGCATGCGGTCCTGCGACATGACGGTCTGGCTGCTCATGGGCCGATCCTTTCCGGATGCGTGAAAACAATGAAATTTTTACTGCGGGCGAGGGCGATCAGGGTCAGGAGGGACACTTCCGCCAGCGTTACGGCCAGCGTGGTCGGTGCCGAGATTGCCGCCAATACCGGCGTACCGAAAGCGACCGTTTTTTGTACCATTTCAAAACTGCAGCGGCTGGTTACTAAAATAAAGCCGCTATCCGGCGCGATGCCTGCTTTAAGTGCCGCGCCGATCAGCTTATCCAGCGCGTTATGCCTGCCCACATCTTCCCGCACCAGTTTTATAACCCCTTCCGGCGTTGCAAAGGCGGCGCTGTGCACTGCGCCTGTGGCCAGCTTTTCAGGCTGAAGTTTATGCAGGCTTTCATAAGCTTTATAAATGGCGTGAAAGGGGATTTTTGCTCCGCCCCGTACCGGCGGGAGGGAGCGTACGGCTTCATCCAGACTTTCCACGCCGCATAGCCCGCAGCCCGTACGTCCCGCCATCTGCCGCCTGTGATTGGCAATTTTTGCAAAATGCTCTTTGGGAATATCCATCGCCAGCATAATGCCTTTTTCTTCCTGAAAGGCTTTGATGCCCAGAAGTTCGTTTTTGTCCTGAATGATGCCCTCGCTGATGCTGAAGCCGAGGCCGAAATCTTCCAGATCCAGCGGGGTCGCCATCATCACCGCATAGGATATGCCGTTATAGACAAGGGAAACCGGCATCTCCGTCGCGATGTTGTGACGGATATCCGCATCTGCATTGTCCTGCCAGTAATGCGCGCTCACTTCAACATGTCCGGCACGGGATTTAAGCATGATCTTTTTTGTATTCTTCCTGCCAGCTGGATAGCCCGTTGCTCGGCTTCACCTCGACTGCCGTGACTTTATACTCAGGACATTCCGTCGCCCAGTCGGAATATTCGGTTGTCACCACATTAGCTCCGCTGTCGGCGAAGTGGAAGGTGGTATAGACGATGCCCGGCTGCAGGCGCTCCGACAGTACGGCGCGCAGGCAGGTATCGCCCTTGCGGCTCCGGAGCGATACCATATCACCCCCCCTGATCCCGCGCTGTTCCGCGTCGTGCGGGTGGATTTCCAGCACATCCTCGTCGTGCCAGACCGTGTTTCCCGTCCTGCGTGTCTGGGTGCCGACATTATATTGCGACAATATACGCCCGGTTGTCAGGAGCAGCGGGAATTTTGGCGTCGTTTTTTCCTCGGTCGGCACATATTCCGTCAGGGTGAACATCCCCGGATTGCGCACGATATGCGCGATATGCATGACAGGCGTTCCTTCGGGCGCTGCTGCGTTGCACGGCCATTGCACGCTGCCCAGCTCGTCCAGCTTTTTGTAACTGACACCCGCAAAGGCCGGCGTTGTGCGGGCGATTTCATCAAGAATCTCGGACGGGTTGTTGTAGTGCATGTCATAGCCCATGGCTTTGGCCAGTCCCATCGTCGCTTCCCAGTCGGCTTTGCCGCCCAAGGGTTCGACGGCCTTGCGGATACGGTTGATCCGGCGCTCGGCATTGACAAAGCAACCGTCTTTTTCAAGGAAAGACGCGCCCGGCAAAAACACGTGGGCGTATTTGGCCGTTTCGTTCATGAAAAGATCATGCACGACGACACATTCCATGGCTTTGAGTCCGGCGGCTTCATACTGGGTGTCGGGATCGGACTGCGCCAGATCCTCGCCCTGAATATACAGCCCCTTGAATTGCCCCATCACGGCGGCGTCAATCATGTTGGGAATGCGCAAGCCCGGCTCATTGTCCAGCGTGACGCCCCATTCTTTTTCAAAAATCGCGCGCACGCCGTCATCCGAAACATGGCGGTAGCCGGGGAACTCGTGCGGAAAGCATCCCATATCGCAGGAGCCCTGGACGTTGTTCTGGCCGCGCAGCGGGTTGACGCCGACGCCTGTCCGTCCGAGGTTTCCGGTCGCCATGGCGAGGTTAGCCAAGCACATCACGCCCACCGAACCCTGGCTGTGTTCGCTCACGCCGAGGCCGTAATAAATTGCGGCGTTTCCGGCTGTCGCATAAAGACGGGCCGCGCCGCGAATATCTTCGGCCGCCACGCCGGTGCGCTCCGCCAGCGCTTCGGGCGAATTGCGCTTGTCGGAGATAAATTCTTTCCACAGCGCATAGCCGTCGGCATCGCAGCGGCTCCTGATGAAATCCTCGTCCGCCAGCCCTTCGGTCACGATCACGTGGGACATCGCGTCCAGAATGGCGACATTCGTACCGGGTTTCAGCGCCAGATGATAATCGGCTTTAATATGCGGAGACTGCACCAGATCTGTTTGACGCGGATCAACGACGATCAATTTCGCGCCGTCACGCAGGCGTTTTTTCATGCGGGAGGCGAAGACCGGATGCGCCGCCGAAGGATTGGCCCCCACGACCATGATGACATCGGCGTGCTCTACGGAGGCAAAATCCTGCGTTCCGGCGGAAGTGCCGAGCGTGGTTTTCAGTCCGTAGCCCGTGGGAGAGTGGCACACGCGTGCGCAGTTATCGATGTTGTTATTGCCAAAACAGGCGCGGACCATTTTCTGCACCAGAAAAGTCTCTTCGATCGTGCAACGGGCGGAGGCAATGCCGCCGATGGCGTTCCGACCGTATTTTTCCTGCAGGCGCCGGAATTCCCCGGCTGTATATTTTAAAGCTTCATCCCAGCCGACTTCGCGCCACGGGTCGGTGATCTTGCTGCGGATCATCGGGCTGCGCACACGGTCAGGATGGGTCGCGTAGCCCCAGGCAAAGCGACCCTTGACGCAGTAATGCCCTGCATTCGCCTTGCCGTCCTTGAGCGGGATCATGCGCACGACCTGCTTGTTTTTGACTTCTGCCTTGAAGGAACAGCCGACGCCGCAATAGGCGCAGGTGGTCAGCACTGTTTTATCACCAACACCGAATTCGATGGTGGATTTCTCCAACAGCGCGCCGGTCGGGCAGGCCTGAACACAGGCGCCGCAGGAAACGCATTCTGATTTCAGGAAGGAATCGCCCTGACTCGCCACAATAGTTGAGTCAAACCCTCGCCCTTCAACTGTCAGGGCGAAGGTGCCCTGCACTTCTTCGCAGGCGCGGACGCAGCGTGAACAGACGATGCACTGGCTGGAATCAAAGGTGAAATAGGGGTTGCTTTCATCTTTTGCGGCACTCAGGTGATTTTTACCCTCCAGCCCGTAACGGTTGGTTTTGACGCCAAGCTTCTGCGCCAGTTCCTTGATTTCGCATTCCCCCATCGCGCAGGCCGGGCAGTCTGCCGGATGGTCGGAGAGGTAAAGC
>JAHFPI010000033.1:0-6987 GCA_023266795.1 Rhodospirillales bacterium | reverse complement strand
GATATTCGCCCGCAGCCTAGCCAGTTTTTCGCTTTGGGTTTTGACCTTCATGCCATTTACGGCTTCCAGATGGCAGGAGCCTGGGGTGCCGTTACGCCCCTCGACCTCGACAACGCAGAGACGGCAGGAACCGAAGGGCTTCAGGCTGTCAGTCGCGCAAAGCTTGGGAATATCGATGCCGAGTTCAAAGGCCGCCCGCATCACAGAGGTGCCTTCCGGTACAGAAACTTTTTGTCCGTCTATTTCCAGCGTTGCCTGCTTCGGGGAAGCGCTGGGCGGCGTGCCGTAATCCTTTTCTTTCAGCAGCGCCATGTCATGCTGCCTTTCTCTCCGGCGCGAGACCGAAGTCTTCCGGCCAGAATTTGAGCGCGCTTAAAACCGGATAAGGCGTAAGACCGCCCATGGCGCAGAGCGAGCCATCTAGCATCGTCGCGCAGAGATCCTCCAGAAGCTTGCGGTGCATCTCCGGCTTTTCCCCGGCAATAATTTTTTCGATGACTTCCGTGCCGCGCACGGAGCCGATCCGGCAGGGCGTGCATTTGCCGCAGGATTCAACGGCGCAGAATTCCATGGCATACCGCGCCTGTTCGGCCATGTTGACGGTATCGTCAAAAACGACTATCCCGCCATGCCCGACCATCGCTTTCTGCCCGGCAAAATCTTCATACGTCACCGGAAGGTCAAACTGGCTTTCGTGCAGATAAGCGCCCAAAGGGCCGCCGCACTGTACTGTTTTGACCGGACGGCCTGTGGCGGTGCCGCCGCCTATATCATAAAGCAGTTCTTTAAGGGCAATCCCGAAATCCAGCTCATAAAGGCCGGGACGTTTGATGTTTCCCGCCAGTTGTATCGTTAGCGTACCCCGGGATTTTCCGGCACCGCATTTTTGATAGGCTTCCGCGCCCTTGGCCAGTATGAACGGCACTGTTGCCAGCGTAATCACGTTATTCACCACTGTCGGCTGGCCGAAAAGTCCTTTGATCGCAGGCAGCGGCGGCTTGTAGCGGATTACGCCGCGCTTGCCTTCGAGACTTTCCAGCAATGCCGTTTCCTCGCCGCAGATATAGGCGCCGGCGCCGACACGGAGCTCAAGGTCAAACCCGTCGCCAAGGTAGCCATGCTTATAAGCAATTTCGATCGCCTGACGGAAAATTTTGTAGGCATTGGGATATTCGGATCTCAGGTAGATATAGCCTTGCGTTGCGCCAACGGCCAAGCCCGCGATCATCATGCCCTCGATCAGGGAGAAGGGGTCGCCTTCCATGATCATCCGGTCGGCAAACGTGCCGCTATCTCCTTCATCCGCATTGCAGACAATATATTTTTGCCCGGCTTTGCAGTCCAGCACGGTTTGCCATTTTATTCCTGTCGGAAAAGCCGCGCCGCCACGTCCGCGCAGGCCGGATTCTTTCACGGCGTTTACGATTTCCTGCGGGCTGCATTTTCGCGCATTCTCCAGCCCCTTAAATCCTCCCTGCGCCTTGTAATCGTCGATTGACAGGGCTTCGATAACGCCGCAGCGGGCGAAGGTCAGGCGGTTCTGGATTTTCAGGGCTTTAATTTCCCCTATGGGTCCCAGACATAGCGGATGCGCGCGCCCCTGTTTCAGGATGGAGGGAACATCTTCAGCCGTGACAGGGCCATAAGCGAGGCGGTCTTTCCCGTTTTCAATCTCGATCATCGGCTCGAGCCAGTATAACCCGCAGCTGCCGTTCCGGACGATACCGGCGGCTGTATTCTTTTTAAAAGCCTCCGCAACCTCATCAGCGCCGAGACTCAGAGAAGATGCGTCATGCGGAACATATACCTTCATGACGCCTTTCCCTTTTTATCAAGCAGCGCATCGAATTTCTCCGGCGTAACACGTCCGTATAATTTATCGTCCACCATCATGGCTGGCGCGCAGGCGCAATTGCCAAGGCAGTAAACCGGTTCCAGCGTGTAATCGCCTGAAGGGGTCGTTCCGTGGTATTCAACGTCGAGTTTTTGTTTGGCATGGTTTTCAAGATTTCTGCCGGCCATTGACTGACAGGCTTCGGCACGGCAGATCTTGATGACTTGCCTGCCCGGCGGGGTTTGGCGGTAATCATGATAGAACGAAATCACGCCATGAACTTCCGCACGGGAAAGATTCAGCGCCTGGGCAACAGTGGGTACAAATTCCGGCGCGATATAACCAAACTTTTCCTGAAGCGCATGGAGAATAGGCAGCAATGCTCCCGGCACGCCCTTCTTTTCCTGCAAGATTTTTTCTGCGACGGATTCATCCCAGTCGGTAGAATGTTTCTTTTTGTTTATAGACATAAAGACACCCGAAGATTGCCGAAAATTTCGTCTGTACCATATTATGAATCATGAGTTTTCGCAAACTGTATTGGCGGTAAAATCCATAAAACGCCATTTGCCGACAACACGCATCGGCCATATTTTCGGTATATGGCAAGCGATTAAAGATCGCTGGCCGCGATTTGACTGCCCGAATCCCGGGGGAGAATCCGGGCAGTCCTTCGGGGTGGGCATATTCCCAACAGACGAAAGATGGTTGTTGTTCCTGCCGCGACTATTTTTTTTAAGTTCCGGTTGGCTGGAAACGTATCGCGGCTAATCTGTTTCTGATATAAGAATTGCACATGAAAACACGTTACAAAATATTGTTGGCGACAGGCGGCCTTGCTGGGGCGGTCTGGCTTGCGTTCGCGTTTTTACCCTGGAAACCGCTGGTGGCAAACAGGCTGGCGGCCGCGCTGGAAGCCAGAGGTCTCCAAAATGTTCATTTCACATTGTCCGATCTGAACCTGCGGGGCACGGTTTTTCGGGGAATTACTATCGGCGCAGGCCAGCCTTTTACACTGGACAATCTGGTGCTCCGCTATTCTCCGCAAACCCGCGAAGCTTCCCTCGAGGCGGGCAACCCTCAATTTAACAGCGGCGGTCTGAAGGTTAGAGCCGCCAAGGCGGATGCTCACACACAAAACATGGCGGGGGACTGGCATCTGCAGGATTTACAGGTGGAATCGGGATCTATTGATCTGCCTGTCATGGCGGGCGCGGGTAAATTAAAATACGAAGCGGATGTCTTCTCGCTTTCCGGACAGATAAAAAGCAAAGACAATATTTATAATGCCGACTTTAGTTTTAACTATCCGTTTGCCCATTCGCAGGATGCCAAGCTTGTGTTAGCAGAGGCAGTGATGCCCTGGAAGGGCGGAAGATTGACGGCGCGTGATGTAACGGTTCCGTTGGACGGCAAGCAGCCCGTAAATTTTATCTTACAGGTTAAACAGGTTCCCGTGGATGCGCTGCTGCAGGCCCTGACGGGAAAGCAGGTTGCGGCCACGGGCGCAGTTTCCGGTAGTTTACCCTTAATAATAGGGCAGGACGGTACGGTTTCCTTTGGGGCGGGAACATTGCAGGCCGACGGGGCGGGCATCGTCGCCGTTCCCCCCGACGCCATCCCCGGCGATAACGCGCAGGTGGCGATGGTGCGCGAAATTATGAAGAATTTTCATTACAAAGGCCTTTCTATCGCCCTCAAGAACGATACGGGAAACAGGATTGCCATTTTGATAGCTCTGGAGGGGAATAACCCCGATATGTATGACGGAAGGCCCGTTAAATTAAACGTGCGTTTGGCCGGTGATGTGCTAGGTTACATCAGGCAGAATATTCTATTTCTGACGGCGCCGGAAACAATGCTGAATCAGGGGCAAAAATGAAAAAAATATGTGCGTTTATTTTAGCGGGTTTTTTAGCCTCGGCCTGTACGCCGACTGTAAAGCTGCAGGCGCCTGACAAGCCTATCGAAATCAATCTGAATGTGAATATAGAGCAGCATGTCAAAATCTCGATCGACAAGGACGTGCAGAAGGCTATATCTAAAAACAAAGACATCTTCTAACGGAGGCTTGCTATGAAATCAGGATTTTTCTGTGTGATCGTTATTCTGGGGCTGTTGACGGCTTTACCGGCCTTTGCCCTTGACCTGCATCAGGCGCGCGGCGCCGGCATTCTGGGCGAGAAGCCTGATGGCTATGTGGAGGTTTTGAAAAAGAGCCCCGAAGCCGAAGCCCTCGCGGATGAGGTCAATCAAAAGCGCCTTCAGGAATATACGCGCATCTCCAAACAGAATGACCAGCCTGTCGATGTGGTGGCAAAGATCGCCGCCGAAAAGATCATCAACGGGCTTAAGCCGGGCGAGTATTATCAGGATACTTCCGGCGACTGGAAGACGCACGATTAAGAGTTTAAGCAGTATAGACTTGCTTGTCTGTCACAACCATGTCCATCGGGAGGTCGTGGTTCTCCGGCGTCACATGGTCAATCTTTTGCAGGTCGTAAGCAATCCCCACAGCCAGAACCGGTCCTTTCTCCCTCAGATGCCGCAGCGTCAGGTCATAAAAACCTGCGCCATACCCCAGCCGGCCGCCTGCGGGATCAAAGGACAGCATTGGCACGATCAGAATATCCGGCCTGACGATGGCGGCCTTTGTCGGATCGGGCTCTTTCATATTATAGATGTTCGCCCGCATCGGCATTTTTTCATGCCAGCTGCGGAAAATCAGCGGGGGCATTCTTTTTATCACCTGCGGTAAAGCGCAGGCATACCCCTTGTGCAGGAGCTGGACCATCAGCGGCATCACGTTGATTTCAGCGTTGACAGGCCAGTACCCGGCGATGACGGCACCCGTTTTCAGCGGCACATCGCGCAAAAATTTTTCCATCATGTGGTGGACCGCCTGTTTTCCGTCGGCAGCCGACACCCGCAGCCGCTTTTGAAAAGCGGCCTGACGCTGCACCTGTTTGTTATTTGCCGACGGAATCAAATGCGTTTTCCTCCCAAGAAGCAGAAGGCGGGGATAAAAAAGTGATCCCCTTACTTGCTGTTCTTTTTATCGCGCTTCGCCTGTCTTTTTTGTTCGGGGGTTTTGAGGGGGGCTTTCTTTGTGGATTTTTTGGCGTCGTGTGATTTTGCCATGTGAGTTATCTCCTGATTATAAGGTTCGAACAAAGGACCGTTTTACGATCATGAAACTGTACTATAGCGGATGATTATTAACAAAATGCAAATTCTTTTTGTATATGAATAATCTCAAGTCTTCCGTGCAATAAACCTGTCCAGCTCATTGGCAAATAACTGCCGCTCCCGCTGGCCGAAACCGTCCGGGCCGCCGGTTTCGATGCCGCTGCCGCGCATGCTGTCCATGAAATCGCGCATGGCCAATATCTGCTTGACGTTGTTTTTGTCGTAGAGCCTGCCGCGCGGGTCGAGGGCCGTGGCGCCTTTTTCCACGACTCGGGCGGCGAGCGGTATATCCGCCGTAATGACCAGATCGCCGGTTTCGCACCTGTCTACAATCTCGTCGTCGGCGATATCCGGCCCTTGTTCCACCTGGATAAAGCTAATGAAAGCAGAGCTGGGCAGCCAGCACCATTGGTTGGCTACAAGCGTCACAGAAGTTTTTGTCCTGTCCGCCACGCGGAACAGCATATCCTTGACCGGCTTGGGGCAGGCATCCGCATCGACCCATATTTTCATTGGTTTATAAGCCTCCATCCTTTGTAAGGAATAGCAAAATTCCGGCTTAATTGTATTTTTTTCGGATCTATGCCATAACTGCGGGCAATCGGGCATAAATAACCATCAGAAAGACGCGATAAATGGGATTTTCTATAGGCACGGTCAGGATCGAAGACCCTGTATTTCTGGCACCCGTCACGGGCGTCACGGATCTGCCTTTCCGGCGTCTGGTCAGGCGCTATGGCGCAGGGCTGGTTTTCTCGGAGATGATCGCCAGCCGTCCCATGATCGAGGAATACCGCCACAAAAAAATGCGTGCGGATTACACGGCGGAGTTCCCTTTGGCGGTTCAGCTTGCGGGATGCGAGCCGGAGATGATGGCGGAAGCCGCCCGTATGAACGTGGATTTCGGCGCGGCCATTATCGACATGAATTTCGGCTGTCCGGTAAAAAGGGTCGTGCATAAATTCGCGGGCTCCGCCCTGATGAAAGACACCCTTTTATCCGCGCGTATCATGGAGGCAACTGTGAAAGCTGCCGGTGTGCCCGTCACGGTAAAAATGCGTCTGGGCTGGGATGAAGCGAGCAAAAACGCGGTCGAAATGGCGAGGATTGCCGAAGAGTCGGGCGTCAGGATGATCACCGTCCATGCCCGCACTAGAAACCAGATGTTCAACGGCACTGCGGACTGGGCAGCCGTCCGCGCCGTCAAGGAGAGCGTGGGCATTCCCGTTATTGTGAACGGCGACATCCTGACGCCGCAGGATGCGGCGCAGGCGATGAAAATATCCGGTGCCGACGGCGTGATGATCGCCAGAGGCGCCTACGGCAAACCGTGGCTTTTACGCCAGATCATGGATTATCTGCGCACCGGAATCATAACGCCGCCGCCGGCGCTGGGTGAAATAGCGGAACTTGTCCATGAGCATTACGATTTAATGCTGCGCTGCTACGGCGAACAGCAGGGCGTCGCCATCGCGCGGAAACACCTGTCATGGTATCTCGGCCATCTTCCGGATTCGGATTCGGTCTATACCGAAATCAAAACAACGCAGGACTCCGCCGCCGTAAAAGAAAAGCTGGACGGTTATTTCGCTTTGAGCAAAACAAGCTCTATAAGATATGCAGACCTGCCATCGACATGATGTCGGCTGGCGTTTTTCCCTCTTTTTCCCGTAGGGACGCGATCGTTACACTCTGATTACGCTTGGCAAAGCGCTTGCCTTCATGATCGAGGAGCAGGGGGTGGTGATGCCAGACCGGCACATCCAGATCCAGTAAATGCTGAAGCAGCCTGTGCAGATGGCTGGCATAGAACAGGTCTTCCCCGCGCGTCACGCACGCAACTCCCTGCAGGTGATCGTCAAGGGTCGCGCAGAGATGGTAGCTCGCCATAACATCCTTGCGGCCCAGCACGGCGTCACCGAGGATTTCAGGCGTTGCTTTTTGCGCGCCTTTGGCAACATCCG
>JAHFPI010000032.1:5344-13111 GCA_023266795.1 Rhodospirillales bacterium | reverse complement strand
GGGGGCGCTGACCTATCAGGCGTGGAAAAGCCGGTTGTTCACCGTCGAGGAAGAGGCGAAAAATTTTTACGACGAGTTTCGCTACATCCTGCTGCACCAGATTGCCGCGCCGGAATTGAAACAATGGCAGTTGCTGGGGTTGGAATGGGCCTATGGGCTGACGGATGCCGCGCCTTATACGCCACCGCAGCGGAGCGCTTCCTATAAAGCGGATACGGTTCAGGCTCTGCGGCATATCAAAATACTGGGCGAGACGCGGGCGCTGGAGAATGCGGAAGAAAAAATAAACGTGATCTTGCCGGTGGAGAACAGCGAGAGTCTGGATTTTATCAACTGGAAAAAAGACGCCGATATCCGGCAGGTCACGGAAGAGCTGGGCCGCAGGATGCTGGAGACGGCGGCGCATCATGTGATGGACGCCTGCGACAGGGAAGACCCTTCCGGTTTTGACCCGGCGCATAATTCTCAGCTGCAACGGGCGGTGGAGTCTGCGCGGCAGGCAGGCCTTTCCGAAGCGGCTATCCTCATGGCGATTGGTTATGCTGAACAGGGCTATGAAGAAATTTCTTTTGCCGTGCCCGAAGAAGAAAAAAAGGCAGAAGATTTTATCAGGACAACCCTGTCGGTGCCGGATGATTTTATCGAAGCGGCGCTGACCGGTCATAGTTTCCTGCATTCTCCGGCGCAAAAATTGTGGGACGCGCTGGCCGAAGCCGTCTGGTCATCGGGAGAACCGGCTATTTCTTTCCGGAGCAGCATCGCCGCCGCATCTCCTGCGACGGACGGTGCCGCGCCCGCTGCCACAATCAATCTGCTGGCCTGCGCCGGCAGTGAGGGCATTGCGGACACCGTCGCCCTGCGGCACGTGACGCAGATAATGCTGCTGGCTCTGGAAGCGCTGCCTGCCGCCGCGCCGGAATACCGCCCGCTGCAGCTTGGTATGACGAATATGGCGGCGTTGCTGACGTGCAAAGGGATTGCCTACGACAGCGATGCCGGACAGGCAACCGCTGCCCTGCTGACGGCTTTTGTATCCGGCGTTGCCTGCCAGACGTCGGCGGCGCTGGCGGCAGAGCTGGGCGCCTTTCCGGCGTATCCTCCCATGGCGAAAATCTACCTGCAGAATATCAAGGACAAGCTGGCATTGCTGGCCGGTGCGGCGTTTTTGCAGAAGGGCATGCTCCGCCGTCCGGTGCAGATCCGCACGGCGCTTTGTCCCGATACTGCGCTGGCAGAGGCGGCGAAACAGGCGTGGGAGAGCGCATATCATCTGGGTAAGGAAACCGGTTTCCGTCACGCGCATCTGACGGGGATAGATACTGGCGCGGCGGTGCAGGCGCTGCTGGGCGCGCAGACGCTGGACATCATGCCGGCGGCGGCGTTGTTTCATGGCAGAAAGCCCGATCCGATGGCGGCGCGGGCGCTGACGGCGCTCGGTTACACCGCCGCCGAAAGGGACGATATTTATTTCCACGCGGCGGGACACGGGACGCTGCTGGAAGCGCCGCACATCAACCACAAGAACCTGCGGGCCAAAGGATTTCATCAGGCGGCGCTGGATGCTATGGAGGCGGCGCTGGCGACGGCGCTGCATATCCGTTACGTCTTTAACAAGTGGACGCTGGGAAAAGAATTTTGCCAGCGTGTGCTCGGTTTTTCTGCGGCGGAACTGGATGACGGCATGTTTGACATGCTTCCGGCGCTGGGATTCACCGAAGAGCAGATTGCCGCTGCGGATTTCTATTGTTGCGGCACGCAGATATTCGAGGGTGCGCCTCATCTGAAGCCAGCGCATCTTGGCGTGTTTAATTGCCGTGTGCCGCCGGACGCGCAAATAAAAATGCAGGCTGTTGTCGAGCCGTTCCTTTCCGGTAGGGCCGCGCACACGGTTATGCTGGATTACACAGCCACGATCGATGACGTGCAGAAACTGATTCTCGCCGGCTGGGAATCGGGGGTTAAAAACCTGAAACTTTATCGCGACAACTGCTCCCTGCTGCATCCGCTGGTTGTCCCGCTGGGGCAATCAGGACCGGAAACGATTATAGAGGAAAATCAGGATGTTCGCCCCAAGGTGCGCGGACAGGCAGCTAAATAAAGATAAAACTATCCTACAATATATGAAAAATTAACACTTAAGAGTCACACTGGTAATTATCGCCTTAACGACGACTCTGGGAGTGTCAGACATGTATAAGGGCAGTCAGGATGCCTGGTCGGCGGCGCGCAGGGCTTTTAACCGCGCAGCCGACAGAAGGTTCGAGCCGAGATACGAGATTTATCTCCGCGATGCACATGTGCAGGCATCTGAAAGAGAGATATATGAGGCGGTGGACAGGAAAACGGGGTTTCGTTCATCACGGGAGGAATGATTCCTTAAAAATATTGGTTTGCTTTAAAGAGAAACTTCTCTAGCCTGCGGGCAGAGGAGTTTTTATATGCCGCAAAAAATTCAAAACCGTCTGAAGGAACTGAATATTATCCTGCCGCAACCGGCAGCGCCTGTGTCCAACTACGTGCCCTTTGTTTTGTCCGGCACTACATTATACGTCTCTGGCCAGTTGCCAACTAAAGATGGCGTGATGGTCAAGGGCTGTCTCGGCAAGGGTGTGACGGTCGAACAGGGGCAGGAGGCTGCCAAACTTTGCGCCGTGAATATTCTGGCGCAGGTGAACGGGGCGCTCGGCGGCGATCTGGGGCGGGTGGTGCGCTGCGTGAAGCTGGGCGGGTTTGTCGCGTCGACGGCGGAATTTTTCGACCATCCCAAAGTGATGAACGGCGCTTCGGATTTTCTCGTCGCGGTTCTGGGCGATGCCGGACGCCACGCGAGGTTTGCGGTGGGGGTCGCGGCCCTGCCTTTCGGCGCAGCGGTGGAAGTTGACGCCGTATTTGAAGTGGCTTCATGACGCCGAGGATTTTCTGCGCTGTTGATACGGCGGATCCGGCACAGGCGATGAAACTGGTGCGGCAGCTTTCCGGCCTGCCGCTGCATTTCAAGCTGGGGTTGGAATTTTTTACCGCGCAGGGGCTTGCAGGCGTGGAAAAAATCCGCGCTGTTATGAGCGGGAAAGCGGAACTTTTTCTCGATCTCAAGTTTCATGACATTCCCAATACGGTAGCCGGTGCGGTGCGCTCTGCGTTGGAAGCCAATCCGCAGTTTTTGACGGTTCATGCGGCAGGCGGTTCGGCCATGATGCGCGCCGCTGTCGAAGTGGTGCACACGGTTTCGCGCCCGCCTAAAATTCTGGCGGTGACCGTACTGACCCATCTGGATGAAAAAGATCTGGCGAGTGTTGGTCAATCCGTTCCTGTTGCCGGACAGGTTTTGCGGCTGGCGCGGCTGGCGCAGGAATCCGGTGTGGATGGTGTGGTTTGCTCGCCGCGTGAAATTGAAATGCTGCGTAAAAATCTCGGCAGGGATTTTCTGCTGGTTGTTCCCGGCATCCGTCCCGCCGCCGCAGCAGCGGACGATCAGAAACGTACCCTGACGCCGGAGCAGGCCATTGCTCTTGGCGCCGACTATCTGGTGATTGGCCGTCCCATCACCGAATCTGCCGATCCGTCAGCCGCAGCACGGCAGATTCTGGCCGTTTAGGCGGTTTTTCTTGACATAATACGTGATTGTTGGTATTATGGTATAGAATTAGCACGGGAGGGTTCGGCATCATGGTACAACAATCCTTTAACTCATCCAGCCTTACACCATCTCAAAGGGCGGTGAACGATTTCGTCCGGGCTGCCGCCGAGGGAGATCTTGCCGCTGTCAGCGAATTTACGAACAAATACGGAAGAAATGCTCTCGACAAAAAAGACAAGGTCGGCCGGACAGCCCTGATGCGGGCAGCGCATGACGGACAGATAGATGTTGTGAATTTTTTGCTGGAGCACGGCGTCAGCGTTAATGCCACGGACGGGGTTAACCGGACGGCGCTTCACCATGCAGCCATGTGCGGGCGTTTGAATGTGGTAAAAACGCTGCTGGATCACGGCGCTTTCTATCAGGGGGTGAACAGCGGCGACGTTACGCCTATGAAACTCGCCAAGTGGAATCAAAACATTTCCGGCAATGACCGCGCGGATTATACACAAATCATCGCCCTGCTGAAGAATTGGCCTAAAATACAGCAGCAGCGCCAGGCAGCCGAAAAGAAACAACGTCTTGGCTCCGCGCAGCAAAAAGCGGGAACCCGCAAAGCGGTTCTTGCATTTTCGGGGTAAAAAATGTCCGGCAGCAGGCTGTTTGACCGATTGAACGGTCTGAAAGATTTTTTTAATTCTCCAACTTCTTATCAGCGGGATATGGATTTGTACTTTTACGCGGTATTCCATGAGAACACCGCCGCTGTCGCCAAATTTCTGGACAAATATCCCGACAAAGCCGATCAGAAAGATATGTGGGGCTGGACGGCGTTGATGCATGCGGCGCAGCTCGGACACGTTGATGCAGTAAAACTGCTGCTGGAAAAAGGCGCTGACCCCGATGTGCAAAACAGGGATGGTTTGACTGCTGCGATGCTGGCTCAGAAACATCATAAGGTCAAAGCGGCAGTTCTGCTGGAGCAATGGTCGAAAAAGAAGCGTCTTGCCATGCCAAAAGCGTTTTCCCTGGATTAATCAAATATTACGTAAAATTAAAATCGGATGACGGCAGGGCTGCGCTCTGATACTGAATCTGCCATAGGCATAACAACGGATGAAGCGCAGGCATGAGCTGGATTACCAATTTCGTTCGCCCCAAAATCAAGGCATTGATATCCAAACAGGATGTCCCCGATAGTCTGTGGCAGAAGTGCCCGGGATGCCAGACGATGCTGCATCATCAGGAGCGGCAGAAGAATCTTAATGTATGCCATCATTGCGGCCACCATCTGCGCATGGCGGTGACGGAGCGGCTACAGATGCTGTTCGATCAGGGGCAGTATCAGGTCATCGATTTGCCCAAGACGATTGCCGATCCGCTGAAGTTCAGGGATAAAAAAAGGTACGGCGACCGGCTGAAAGAGGCGCAGCTCAAGACAGGCCGCAAGGATGCGATTGCGGTGGCGCAGGGCACGATTGGCGGTGAGACGGCTGTTGTTGCGGCGTTTGATTTCAGCTTTATGGGCGGCTCCATGGGGGCGGCGGTGGGCGACGGGCTGCTGACGGCGGCGCGGCTGGCGGTGATGCTTAAGGCGCCGTTTATCGTTGTTCCATCTTCCGGCGGCGCGCGGATGCAGGAGGGGGCGTTGTCCCTGATGCAGATGCCCCGGTCAGTGGTGGCGGTGGAGCTGGTCAAGGAGGCGCGCCTGCCCTATATCGTTATTCTGACCGATCCGACGACGGGCGGCGTCAGCGCGTCCTTTGCCATGCTGGGAGACATTCATATTGCCGAGCCGGGGGCGCAGATCGGCTTTGCCGGCACCCGCGTCATTCAGGAGACCATCCGTGAAAGCCTGCCTGACGGCTTCCAGACTGCGGAATACCTGCGGGATCACGGCATGGTGGACATGGTGACGCCGCGCGGCGAGCTGCGCGGGCAACTGGCGGCGATTATCCAGATATTGATGCGGCCAAAAGTGGCGCCGGGCCCGCAACGCGATGCGGAAACCCCGCGCCCCGGCGCAAAACAGGCTGTTCCCTTGCGCGGCAAGAAAGACAAAGCGAAGGCTTGAGAGGGAGCTAACCGGTGGCCGGTGAAAACATTCACACAAAGCAGCGGATTGCACTGGTGGATGATGACAGGAACATCCTGACATCTGTCGCCATGGCGCTGGAGGCCGGCGGGTTTGCCGTGACGACTTATAGCGACGGGGAGACAGCGCTGAAGGCTCTGCTGAAGGATCCCGTCGATCTGGTCGTGCTCGATATCAAGATGCCGCGCATGGACGGTGTGGAGGTATTGAAAAAAATCCGCGAGACATCGGCGATGCCGGTGGTGTTCCTGACGTCCAGGGACGATGAAATAGACCAGCTGATGGGGCTGCGTTTCGGCGCGGATGATTATATCACCAAGCCGTTTTCGCAGCGGCTGCTGATGGAGCGCATCCGCGCGATCCTGCGGCGCAACGAACTGCGGCGGCAGCCGCCGGCGCAGGAGTCCGAGTCACGCGCCTCAACGCTGGGCCCGCTTGTGCTGGACGGGCAGCGGCATTTATGCACATGGAAAGGCCGCCCCGTCGATATGACGGTGACGGAGTTTTTGCTGCTCAAGGCGCTGGCGGATCATCCCGGGCATGTGAAATCCCGCGAACAGCTCATGAACTTCGCTTACGGAGAAACGCTGGACATCGAGGACCGGACCGTCGACAGCCATATCAAGCGCATCCGCAAGAAGTTCAGGGATGTCGATCCCGAATTCAATCCCATCGAAACGATCTACGGTATCGGCTACCGTTACAAGAATGATTAGGCACAGGAAATATATTTCGCCGATCACGCTGCGGATTCTGGCGGTGAATATCGGCGCCCTGATGATTCTGGCGTTCGGGCTTCTCTACACCGGCCAGTACGAACGGGAGATGATCAACGCGGAGCTGAATTCCCTGCGGGCGGAAGGAAAGCTGCTGGCGGCGGCGCTGGCCGGCGGCGGTGTGCGCGAGACGCTGGCGGGGGAGCCGGTTCTGACGGAGGACCTGTCGCGCCATATGCTGCGCAAACTCGCCGAGCAAAACCCGCTGCATACGATCCTGTTCAATAAAAACGGCCAGCTGCTGCTGGACAGCGGCCAGTTGCAGGGGCCGGGCGGGGCTATCGAGATCGTGGAACTGGATCCGCCCTTTGCCACATGGCCGTTCGGAAAAAAGATTTTTTATTTCGCCCAGCAGGCCCTGAAATTTCTGCCGACGCGCCTGGATCTTCAGATATATCCCGAACGCCTCGCCGGTGTGGAAACTTATCCCGGCATGATAGGGGCGTTGAACGGGGAGGATTCTGCCGCCGCCTGGCATGATGAAGAGGGGCATATCCTGCTGACGGCGGCGATACCGGTGCAAAACCTCAAGAATGTGCTGGGCGGGGTGATGGTGCTGCAGTCGGGAAAGAATATCGAGGAAGCGGTGCGGGGTGTGCAACTGACGGTGCTGAAACTTTTTCTCTGGGCGCTGCTGACGACGCTGTTGCTGTCGATATATCTCACGGAAACCATCGGCATACCGCTTTTACGTCTGGCGGCGGCGGCGGAGAAGGCGGAGCAGAGCCTATTGCTGAAGGAGGTAATCCCGGATTTTTCCTACCGGCGCGACGAGATCGGTGTTCTGTCGAAAGCGCTGCGCGATATGACGGCGGCGCTGGCGGAGCGGATCGATGCCATCGGGAGTTTTGCCGCCGATGTGGCTCATGAGATAAAAAACCCGCTGGCCTCGCTGAAAAGCGCGGTGGAAACTTTCGCTGTGGTCAAGGAGCCGGAGCGGCAGAAAAAGCTGCTCGCTATCATCGGGGACGACGTGAACCGGCTGAACCGGCTGATTACCGATATTTCCACGGCATCGCGGCTGGATTCCGAAATTAACCGCGCGCCAAAGACCACTTTTGATCTGGCAAAACTTTTGCAAAATATTGTCGAGGTTGAAACGGCCAGTCTGGGTTTGCAGGGCCGGTTGTTCCTGAAACTGGAGAAGGGACGGAAGTGCAATGTAACCGGCAACGATGCCCAGCTTGGGCAGGTCATGCACAACCTGATCGAGAACGCCGCTTCCTTTCTTTCGCCGGAAGGGCAGATAACGGTATCGGGACTGATGCAGGGGGATAAAATAATCGTCCATGTCGATAATGACGGCCCCTCCATACCGG
>JAHFPI010000032.1:0-5334 GCA_023266795.1 Rhodospirillales bacterium | reverse complement strand
CGGAGGGAAAGCTGGAGACCATTTTCGAGCGGTTTTACTCCGCCCGTCCGGAGCAGGAAAAGTTCGGCCTGCATTCCGGTCTCGGCCTCAGCATCTCGCGGCAGATCATTCGCGTCCACCGGGGCGTTATTTTTGCCCGTAACATCAAAACGGAGAAGGGCGTCCATCGGGGCGTCCGCATTACCATTATTTTGCCGGCGGCGGAGGGGGCATAAATGACGGAGCAGAGAAAATCCATTCTTCACGGGTCGGCGGTGGCGGTGCAGGGGAATGATTTCCCGGCTTCCGCCGTGCTGCTGCGCGGCTTTTCCGGGCGCGGCAAGTCGGATCTCGCCTTCCGGCTGATTGAAATGGGCGGGATGCTGATTAGCGACGATCAGGTGGCGCTGGAGCGCCGTCAGGATAAAGTCATGGCGGATACCGTGGATACGATACGCGGGCTGCTGGAAGTCAGGGGCGTCGGGCTTCTGAGGTATCCGGTCGCGCCGCCGACGCAGCTCCGGCTTGTGGTTGATCTCGTTTTGCGGGAGGATGTGCCGCGTCTGCCTGACTGGGAAACGGTGGATATTCTGGGAGTCGCCGTCGCGCGGCTGGAACTGCATGCTTTTGACGCTTCCACCCCGTTCAAGATTATCAAGGCGATAGAACTGGTGCACAAACCGGATATTTTGGTATGATGAATGAAATGCGAACAGGCATTATTTAGGAGGGATAAAAAATGATCGGTCTTGTCTTGGTGACACACGGGCGGCTGGCGGAGGAATTCATTTCGGTGATGGAGCATGTCGTCGGGCCGCAAAAGCAGATAGCGGCCGTATGCATGGCGCCGGAGGACGATATGGAGGCGAAGCGCCAGGAGATCATCAAAAAGGTCAAGGCGGTGGACACCGGCAAGGGCGTACTGATCCTGACGGATATGTTCGGCGGGACGCCTTCCAATCTGGCGATTTCGATTACGCAGGACAAGAAAATCGAGTCTCTGGCGGGGGTCAATCTGCCGATGCTGATTAAGCTGGCCTCCGTCCGGCAGACGGAAAGCCTGCAACAGGCGGCGTTGAGCGGACAGGAGGCCGGGCGCAAATACATTCATGCCGCCTCTGCCCTGCTGAACGCTTCCTGATTCCGCGCATGACGCTCCCTCTTGAAAAAACGGTGCTGATTACCAACAAGCGCGGCCTGCATGCGCGGGCGGCGGCCAAGTTTGTCAAGCTGGTGGAAACCCTGAAAGCGGACGTAATCGTGATCAAGGACGATATGTCCGTCTGCGGTTCTTCCATCATGGGGCTGCTGATGCTGTCCGCAAGCATGAATACGCGCATCCGCATCGCCGTCAAAGGGGAAAACGCCGTCGTCGCCCTGCGGGAGCTGGTGAATCTGGTCGAGCGCCGCTTTGATGAGGAATGAGCATGCCTGACAGCGGCGGCAAGGAAATCGCGGGGGAAATCGTCCTGACCGGCCTCGGTGTCTCGCACGGCATCGCCGTCGGCCCCGCTTATCTGGTGCAGATCGAACATCCTTCGGCGCCTGAATACGCCGTGTCTCCTGACGAGACAGAAGCGGAAGCGCGCCGTTTCGATCAGGCGGTGGCGCGGGCGCGGCAGGAAATTTCAGTCCTGAGGGAAAAATCCGCCGTATTGCCGGTCGCCGCAGCGGAGGAAATCGGTTTTTTATTAGAGGCGCATCAGGCCATGTTGTCCGGCTCCCGCCTGGTCAGGGGGGCGCGGCAAAGAATTTTAAAGGAATGTCTGAATGCAGAAGGCGCTGTGGCGCGGGAGGTTTCTGTCATCGCCGGACAGTTCCAGCAGCTTAAAGACCCTTATATCGCCGCGCGCAGCGAGGATGTGCAGGCCGTGGGTTACCGGCTGATCCGCATTCTGATGAATGTGCCGTACCTCTCCTTAAGCGATGTGCCGCTGGGCGGGATTGTACTGGCGCAGGAAATTTCACCGGCGGAAACGGTGCTGCTCGATCCGCGCAGGTTTGCCGGCATCGCCACGGTACATGGCGGCGTTACGGGGCATACGGCGGTGGTGGCGCGGAGCATGGGGCTGCCGGCGGTGCTCGGGCTGAACCCGGCGCTGCTGGAGAGCCTGCACAACGGCGCGATGGCAATTGTCGACGGCATCGACGGCAAGCTGGTGCTGAACCCGACGGCGGCCACCCAGAGATTTTACGAGCAGAAACTCCGGACTCTCCGTCAGGACAGGGCGGCGTTGAACAAACTGGTGCAATTGCCCGCCGTGACGATGGACGGCGTGGAGATCGTGCTGCGGGCCAATCTGGAGATGCCGCGCGAGCTGGAAAACCTTCAGGCGTCGGGAGGCAGGGGAATCGGCCTGTTCCGCACTGAATTCATGTTCATGAACCGCGATACACTGCCTACGGAGGACGAGCAGTTCGAGGCCGTCGTCGAGGTGGTGCGTGCTATGAAGGGAGAGCCGGTTACCTTCCGCACGCTCGATATTGGCGGCGACAAGCTGGCCCGCTCGGTCGGCGCTTATATGGCCGATGCGGCCAATCCGGCGCTGGGGCTGCGTGCCATCCGCCTGTCGCTGAAGCAGCCGCATTTGCTGCGCGACCAGTTTCGCGCGGTACTGCGCGCCGGGTACTTTGGCCCCGTAAAAATCCTGCTGCCGATGGTGACGCTGGCGGCGGAGGTGGAGCAGGCCCGCAAAATTCTCGAGGAATGTTATGCCGAGCTGAAAAAAGACAGAGTGCCGGTGGCGGAAACGCTGCCGCCGCTGGGCACGATGATCGAGATTCCGGCGGCGGCGCTGTCGGCGGATTCGCTGGCGGCGGTATCGGATTTTTTTGCGCTCGGCACCAATGATCTTATCCAGTACACCGTGGCGATCGACCGCAGCAACGATCAGGTGGCGGCGCTGTTCAACCCGCTCAATCCCGCCGTGCTGCGCCTGATGGAGTTCTCCATTCAGGCCGGCCTGCGGGCGGGCATTCCGGTCACCATCTGCGGGGAAATGGCGGCGGATCCGAAATTCACCGCCCTGCTGATCGGCCTCGGCATCCGCGAAATGTCGCTGGGCTTTGCCAGTCTGCCGCGCATCAAACAGCGCGTCCGCGCCCTGACTGCCGCACGCGCCGCCGAACACGCCCGCCATGTGCTGGATCAGTACGATCCCGACCGGATTATCCAGATTGTCAACAGTTTCAGGCCCTGACAAGACTGCTGGACAAATCGCCATTTTTCCTTATTTTAAGGGCAGTTTAATTAACAGGAGCAAGCAATGGCCATGGCGCAAACCAAGACACTCGCATCCGGCGACTTCAAAGTAAAAGATCTTTCCCTCGCGGAATGGGGGCGGAAAGAAATCGCCATTGCCGAAACGGAAATGCCGGGGCTGATGGCGCTGCGCCATGAATTTAAAAACAAGCATCCCCTGAAGGGCGCGCGGGTCGTCGGCTGCCTGCACATGACTATCCAGACGGCGGTGCTGATCGAGACGCTGGTCGAGCTGGGTGCGGAAGTGCGCTGGTCGTCCTGCAACATTTTTTCGACGCAGGATCATGCGGCATCGGCCATCGCCGCGAAGGGCATCCCTGTTTTCGCCTGGAAGGGCGAGACGGAAGAGGAATTCTGGTGGTGCATCGAACAGACGCTGCGCGGCCCCAACGGCTGGACGCCGAACATGATTCTGGATGACGGCGGCGATGTGACGGCGATCATGCACGACAAATATCCGGAGATGCTGAAGAACGTGAAGGGCCTGTCCGAAGAAACGACCACCGGCGTGCACCGCCTGTACGAGATGGAGAAAAAGGGCCTGCTGAAAGTTCCGGCGATCAACGTCAATGACAGCGTGACCAAATCGAAGTTCGACAACCTTTACGGTTGCCGTGAAAGCCTTGTGGACGGCATCAAGCGCGCCACCGATGTGATGGTGGCCGGCAAAGTCGCCGTGGTCTGCGGCTATGGCGACGTGGGCAAAGGCTCGGCGGCGAGCCTGCGCAGCCAGGGCGCGCGGGTGATGGTGACGGAAATAGACCCGATCTGCGCTTTGCAGGCGGCGATGGAAGGCTATCAGGTCGTGACGATGGACGAAGCGGCGGCGCAGGGCGATATTTTTGTGACGGCGACCGGCAACATCGACATCATTACGCTGGAGCATATGCGCAAGATGAAGGACCGCGCGATCGTCGCCAACATCGGCCACTTCGACAGTGAAATCCAGATCGAGTCGCTCAAGAATTACAAGTGGGAAGAAGTGAAGCCGCAGGTCGATGAAGTAATTTTTCCCGACGGCAAACGCCTGATCGTGCTGGCCAAAGGGCGGCTGGTGAATCTCGGCTGCGCGACCGGCCATCCGAGTTTTGTCATGAGCGCGTCCTTCACCAATCAGGTGTTGGCGCAGATCGAGCTGTGGACGCACCACAAAAACTACCAGAACAAGGTTTATATCCTGCCGAAGCATCTTGATGAAAAAGTGGCGCGGCTGCACCTCGATAAACTGGGCGTCCACCTGACAAAACTTACGGAAAAACAGGCGGATTATCTGGGGATCGCGAGCGAAGGGCCGTTCAAGCCGGGGCATTACCGGTATTAAGGCGAGGCGTTATTCCCACTCAATCGTTCCCGGCGGTTTTGAAGTGATGTCATAGACGACGCGGTTGATGCCTTTTACTTCATTGACGATGCGTACCGCCACACGGCCCAGAAATTCGTGCGGCAGGGCGGCGTAATCGGCGGTCATGCCGTCCACCGAGGTGACGGCGCGGAGCGCCAGCACATGGTCATAGGTACGGCCATCCCCCATGACGCCGACGGTGCGTACCGGCAGCAGCACGGCGAAGGCCTGCCATGTAGCCTCATAAAGATTCACGCTGTGCAGCTCCTCGATAAAAATTGCATCGGTTTTTTGCAGGATGGAAATGCGTTCCGGGGTGACCTCGCCCGGAATGCGGATAGCAAGGCCGGGGCCGGGGAAGGGGTGGCGGTTGATGAATTTCTTCGGGATGCCAAGATGCAGGCCCAGCGCCCGCACTTCATCCTTGAACAGGGCACGGAGCGGTTCGATCAGCCGGAAATTCATTTTCTCCGGCAGGCCGCCGACATTGTGATGCGATTTGATGGTGGAGGACGGCGCACCCGTATGCGAAACGCTTTCAATGACATCGGGATAAAGCGTCCCTTGCGCCAAAAACGCCGCTGTGCCTGTTTTTTCCAGTGCGCCTTCAAAAACGTCGATGAACGTTTTACCGATAATTTTTCTCTTCTGTTCAGGGTCGGTGATGCCTTTCAGCCGCTCCAGAAAAAGGGCGCCGGCATCTTCATGCACCAGCTGAATATTGAAATGGCTGCGGAAAAGGCTGACAACC
>JAHFPI010000031.1 GCA_023266795.1 Rhodospirillales bacterium | reverse complement strand
TCGTCGCTTTTGCGGCGGCGGTCCGGACCGAAAAAATCGCTGGCGCGCACGAAGGGGCGCGGCCTCTCGACGATAGCCTCGATGCGCTTGTAAAGGGATTCTGCGGTAAAGGGCTTGCGGAGAAATTCCGTGACGCCGGAATCCCGCGCGTCGGCGACCCGCTTCCCCGAGCTGAGGGCGGTCATGAAGATAATCGGAATATAGGGGTTGCTTGAGCTATGGCGGACGGTTTTGGTGAATTCAAGCCCGTCGATGGTGTCAAGGTCCCAGTCGATGATCATGAGATCCGGCACCTCTTTTTCAAATGCGCTCAGGCCGGTTTTTCCGTCGGTGCGGGTGATGATCTTTTTGACGCCGAACATCTGCAGGACTCCCCGGATCAGGTCCACAATGGCTGGCTGGCTATCGACAATCAGCACGGTAATATTTTGAAATTTGTAGGCCATCAGATTCGGATTCCATTCCTTATTGTCGTTTCATTCTAGAGCGAATCCGGACGAGTTCAATAAGGGATACCGACTCTGGAATTTATGCCGTTTTTGTAATTTTATTGCTATATTTTGGCTTATTAATACAAGTTAATTTCATAAAAACCTTATTTTTTTGAAATTTTGTGCATTTATCCCCTTGCAGGCGGTTCACTTGTTTTCTATAAGAATGGTACACACCTCTACTATCACTATTCGTCCGGAGCATCCGTCAAAAGATACTCCGGACTTTTTTATTCCGGCTGCGGGTGATAGACAACCTTATGAACCTGTCCCTGAGCCTTTTCATTCTTTTTGGCGTCTTTATCACATCGCTCCTTTCCGGCGTTCTGGGGATGGCCGGCGGCATGGTGCTGATGGGGATACTGGCATGGGTGCTCCCTGTGCGGCAGGCCATGATGCTCCATGCAACATCCCAGTTCTTCGCCAACGGCAGCCGCGCCTTCATCCACCGCAAACACCTGCATACCGGAAGCATTAAATATTATCTGGCGGGACTGATGCTCAGTCTCGTCTTTTTCTGCCTGATTACTTTTGTGCCCGGCAAGGCCACCGTATTTTCGCTGCTCGGCATCGGTCCCTTTCTGCCCCTGCTGATGCGCGGAAAAATAAAATTCGATTTCACCAAGCCGCTGCAGGCTTTTTTCTGCGGGGCTATCGTCACCTGCTTTCAGCTGACCGGCGGCGTATCCGGCCCGCTGCTGGACATGTTCTTCCAGAAAATCGCCATGACACGGCATCAGGTTGTATCCACCAAAGCCTTCACCCAGTCCATCTCCCATGTGGTCAAATTCATTTATTTCGGCGTCATTGTCCCCCGGACAATGGATACAACAGCAGCGCTGCCGCTCTGGCTTTATGCAGCCGTTATTCCCGTTGCCATTTTCGGCAGCCATCTCGCAAAACATGTCCTGAACAGGATCACCGACAAACAATTCTACAACGCCACCCAATGGGCGCTCTGGTCGATCGGTGCTGTCTATATTGTGAAGGCCGTTCTCCTAATGCAGGGGAGTCCCTGAGCCCACGACAAGGATGACGATATAAACCAGATGCGTCAGGTTATGCGCTTCCTGATCCAGCCCGAAGGCCCACCAGTAAGCGTTGTCCTTGTATGTCCAGCCCATCTTGTGGTTGATCATCGCCTTGCTTTTATCGATGAGGGAATGGATGACAAAATCCACACCCGACAGCCACCAAAACTGCGGCGCAAAAATCATCATGACTATAAAGGTGAATGCCGCATGGATGCCGGCGTGCAAAAACAACGCCCTGGAGCCGCCCTCGCTCAGCGGCTGGCCTTTAACCAGCGCCATCCACGACGGCTGCAGCAGAAAGTCGCAAGTGACCTGCTTGGCCCGAAATGCCAGATACAAAAGTAGTATGTCGTAAAGGCTCATGAGCACCCCAAATCAAGTCTCCCAACAGAACCATTCTAAGGCCTTATACGTTAATGAACAGCAAATAAAAGATTCCCGTAATGTAAATATTCCATTAAAAAATTAACACTTCCTTTAACCTGTCTGTTGTATCATGCACTTGAACTATGTGACTGAGGATATATGGCAGGTTCTACGAAGAAAATCTTTAAAAAGGGCGACCTCCTGATCCGCGAAGGGGAACAGGGAGACCGCGCCTATGTCCTTGAATCGGGCAGTGTTGAAATCCTGATCCAGCGCGACGGCGCGCTCATCCAGATCGGCACGCGCGGCGCGGGCTCGATCATCGGCGAAATGGCCATGATCGACGACAGGCCGAGAACCGCCACCGTCCGCGCCCTGGAAGACTGCCAGGTCATGGAGATTTCCCGCGATGATTTTTCCCACCGCGTCGATTCTGCCGACCCGATCCTGAAAATGGTGATGCGCGTCATCATGACCCGCTACCGCGATATGATCAGCCGCTCGCAGTTTGTCCAGATTCCCACCCTTTCCACCACGGCGGCGGAAAGCACGGAGAACAACGATGAACTTCACAAGCTGGCCGTCAGCACCATCAAGATTCACCATGAACTGAAAACCGCGCTCGAGCGGAACGAACTGGTGCTTTATTACCAGCCCATCATCGACCTGCAAAACATGAAAATCGCGGGATTCGAGGCGCTGATGCGCTGGAAACACCCCGAAAGAGGCATGATTTCCCCCGGCGTCTTTATCCCTGTGGCCGAGGAAAGCGGGCTGATTGTCGACCTTTCGCGCTGGGCGCTGGATGTTTCCTGCGATGCGGTCAAGTCCATCCGTCAGGCTGCCAATCCGAAATTGCTCAGCACCGCCTACCCTCTTTCCGTTAGCGTCAACTTCTCCGTCAAGGATTTTGCGAGCGGCAATTTCTTCAATCAGGTTCAGTCAACCCTCCGCGACAAAGGCACCGATCCCTCCTACATCCATCTGGAGATCACCGAAAGCCTGCTGATGGAAGCGCCCGGCCCCGCCAAGGAAGCCCTTGAAAAATGCCGCCAGCTCGGCGTCAGCGTTTCCATTGACGATTTCGGCACAGGCTATTCGTCGCTCAGTTACCTGCACTTTTTCCCCATCGACAATCTCAAGATCGACCAGAGCTTCATCCGCTCCATGAGCAAACAGCCCTCAAGCTACATGCTGGTCAAATCCATCATCGGTTTGGCGCACAACATGAATATGAAAGTTATTGCCGAAGGAATCGAGACCGAAGAGGAAGCTTCCACCATCAAAGGACTCGGCTGCGAGGAATGTCAGGGGTTCTGGTTTGCCAGACCCATGCCCCTCGAAGATGCCCTGAAATTCGTCCAAAACTGGGTTCCCACCA
Organism: Rhodospirillales bacterium; assembly: GCA_023266795.1. GTDB lineage: Bacteria > Pseudomonadota > Alphaproteobacteria > Micavibrionales > UBA2020 > PALSA-926. Next base: position 9,853 of record JAHFPI010000031.1, on the reverse strand, counting down.
AAATAGCGTAAAAATTACTTAAAAATACGGCAAAATAATCAAATAAAATCAATGTATTACAATTGCCTAAATTGATTTGGGACTAAATTTGATTTTTTCATAGTCAATTAATCTTTTCCATTTAGAATAATAAGATGGGGATTGTGTACGAATATGGGGGGACACCATGCCAAAAGACATGACAACGGACGCCAGAATAGAAGCAGTCGCGGGAAAGCCCGTCGAGCTTCCTAACGGCGGTCATTTCATCGCCAACGCGGAGATGACACGCGCGGGAATGGATCTTCACCTGACCTCGCCTGACGGGCACACCGTCGTCGTTGGCGGATATTTCGCGCAAACTCCCGCGCCCGATCTCGTCACGCCCGATGGCGCACGCCTTTCCCCCGCAATGGTCAGCGCCTTCCTGCCGCCGGAGCATCCGGGGCAATACGCCGCCTCCGGTCAACATGCCAACGATGCCAGCCCAGCCGGTAAAATTACCGAAGTGGTCGGCGAAGCGCATATCATCCGCGCCGACGGCACACACGTTACCGCCACGGTCGGCACGCCCGTTTATCAGGGGGATGTGATCGAGACCGCAAAAACCGGCGCCGTGAATATCCTGTTCGTCGATAACACGACGTTCGCCGTCAGCGAAAGCGCGCGGATGTCGATTGACCAGTTTGTCTACCATTCCACCGAGCATAGCGGCAGTTCCTTCTTCTCCATGCTGCAGGGCGTGTTCGTTTATACCAGCGGCCTGATCGGCAAGACCGACCCCGGCAGCGTCAGCATTGAAACGCCGGTCGGTTCGATCGGTATTCGCGGAACCGTTGTCGCAGGGCATATCCTTCCCGCCGGCCAGCACAGCGAAATCACTATTCTGGACGGCGCCATCGCCCTCACCAACGGCAGCGGCACGCAGGAAATGAACACCAGCTTCAGCACCGTGTCCCTCAACAGCTATCAGGATCAACCGACCACCGTGCAGATGGACTCCAACACCTTCAGCACGTCGTATAGCTCCCTGTCCGGCGTCGCGGGCGATACATTAGGGCATTTCAGCGGTCCGGCAGCGCCGGCGCCCGCCGGATCAACAGCGCCGGCAGATGGTTCTGCGACTCCGGCTGATACGGCACCTGCTCCGGCCGGTGCAACAGCTCCTGCACCCGCTGCGGCCCCGACGGGCGCAACAGCACCGCCGCCCGCAACAGCACCTGACGGCACGGCAGCAGGAACGATAGCACCGCCTCCTGCCATGGCAACGGACGGCACAGCACTGCCTCCCCCGCCGCCGCCCCCTTCGGGTTCAACTTTCGGCGACGGCAGCACCGGCACTTTTGGCCCTGCCCCCGGATCAACATTCACCGCTCCGGCAGGCGGAACAATGCCGGGATCTGGCGGCGGCACGGCTGCCGCTCCGCCTCCGTCGCAATCAACGGGAGAACTGCCTCCGCCGCCTTCAGATACGACGGCACCCAATCTCCCGCCGGCGCCGATGCTTGGATTGGCTGATGACACCGGCATCCCCGGCGACCGCCTCACCAATAACGGTCACCTGAACATCGGCATGCTGGGACCTAATGCGACGGTTGAGTACACGACTGACGGCGCAAACTGGATAGCAGGACTACCGCCGGTGACATGGTTAGACGGGTCGCACACCATACAGGTCCGGCAGACCGATGCGATGGGCAATGTGTCTCACCCCTCGGCACCCTTCACGTTCACCACCGACACCACAGCAGCTACGCTGGGCGTAATGTTGGTAAACGATACCGGCGTCGGCGGCAATAACATCGACCTGACCACCAGAGATGGCCACCTGTCCTTTACGGGGCTGGAACCCGGCGCGGCTGTCCAGTACAGCTCGGACAATGGAGCAACATGGTCAGGGCTCATGGCTCCGTCAGCACTGCCTCCGGGATTGGTACCGGGATCCAATCATCTTCTGGTGCAGCAGGTAGATGCGGCAGGCAATGTCTCACTCACTCCGGCATCCATTACCTTCACCCTCGACAACGCACCGCCAATGATGACGCTGGCTCATACGGGAGGAGACCTTATCGCCGCCCGCACGGTCACCTACACGATACAGTTCAACGAGCCTCTCGCAGCGATGCCCACGCCTTCGAATTTCGTCAACGTAGCCTTGAACCCTGCTGCCATATCCAGCGTCACCATCGCTGCCACCGCTAACCCTAATGAATACGCGGTGACTGTCACCACCAGTACGGATGGAGCGATGAGACTGCAAGTCGTGGGGATCCATGACGTGGCTGGAAATCTGATGGCTCCCTTCACGGACGGTGCGCTGCAACCGGTCATCCTTGACACAACGGCACCCGCCGCACTGGGTGTGGTTCTGACCAACGACACCGGCACGGCCGGCGGCACCACCGCCAACAATCCCACCTTGCATGTGACCGGCGTGGAAGCCGGCGCAACGATCCAGTACAAGCTGGACGGCGGAGCCCTGCAAACCGTCACGCTCGACGGGTCCGGCAACTTCACGCTGGCAGGACTGTCGGAAACTGCGCACACGGTTGTTGTGCAGCAGACCGATGCCGCAGGCAACAACTCGCCGCTCTCGTCTTCGGTTGGCTTCACCCTCGACAAGACGGCGCCGAACGTACTGACCCCGTCATTGGCGCAGGACACCGGCATTGGCGGCAATAACGCCGACCATCTCACCAGCAACAGCACAGTAACACTGGCCGGCGCCATCACGGATACGGTACAGTACAGCCTGAACGGCGGCGCATGGACGCCGACCAATTCGGCGGCCCTCGTGACACTTACTGCGGGCTTAGGCGACGGTCACTATGACCTTCAAGTCCGCCAGATTGACGCGGCGGGCAACTCGCTCCCTCCCGCAACGACTCTCAGCTTCGATGTCGACAAGACAGCGCCGGGCACGCTGACGCCGGTATTGGCACATGACACCGGTATCGGCGGCGACAATGGCGACTTTAACACCAGCAATAGTACGGTAACACTGAACGGCACCATAACGAACATGGTGCAGTACAGCCTCAATAACGGGACGACATGGTCATTGCCTACGTCTGCGGCAGATATGACGACGTTCACCGCTGGGCTAACCGACGGGCATTATGACCTTCAGGTCCGGCAGGTCGACGCGGCGGGTAATTTCCTCACCCCCACATCGACGCTAAGCTTCGACGTCGACAAGTCAGCGCCGAACGTGCTGACCCCGTCGTTGCTGCATGATACCAGCTCCGGCGCCGACAACTCCGACCTTCTCACCAAAGACGGCACGGTAATACTGTCCGGCGCCATCGAAGGTGGCACAACGTTGGTACAGTACAGCATGAACGGCGGAGCATGGGCAACAACCACTGCGACGACCCTGCAGGGACAAACTGCGCTATTAACCGACGGGCATTACGACCTTCAGATCCGCCAGATCGACGCGGCGGGTAATTTCCTCGCCCCCGCAACGACTCTCAGCTTCGAGGTCGACAAGACTCTGCCGGCACTGTTAAGCGGCATTTCCGCCAGCGCAGGCAACACGGTCGTAGCGGGCACGCCAACGTCACTGAGCTACACAGTAACATTCAGCTCAGACATCGACGCTACGACACTTACATCGGCGGATTTCAGCATTACCGGGTCAGCACAACCATATGTCACCATCGACTCCGTCAACGAAACCACCACGCGCGGCGTGTTTACCGTAGGTATAACGGCAGGAGCCGGAACAACGTTTGGGGAAACATTAACCCTGCAGCTGAATAATGGCGCAGTATTCTCGGATATGGCCGGGAATGCCACGACTATATCCTCTGCTACTTCATCTAACACGATAACGGTTGCAACGTCAGACTTCACTCCGCCGACGCTGCTGCCCACAAGCTTCAATGACGACCGTGGCGCCGCTCCGGTGATAGTCGGCCAGACACTGCACTATACTGTAGCGTTCAGCGAAGACATCGCAGGGCTCACACTTGGGAACTTTACTAACGCCATATCTCCGGCATCGGGAGGCGCATCAATTTCAATTGACGGCATCACCGTGATCGGCCCCGGCGTGTTCAGAGTGGACGTAACACCCACGTCGATTGGGGCCATTCAACTGAAACTTACCTCCGATGGCACATCCATTACCGACACGTCAACAAATCCCCTGGCCGCAGGAACGATCATTGATAGCAGGGCGCCGATAGCCGTGAACCCCACGCTCAACTTTGTGCCTGAATATTCACACGGCACACCCGGCGATACTACCGACGATGGCATCAGGCAATTTGCCGCTGCCAACACACTCATCGGCACAATAACAAATGCCACAGGTGCGGATCACTATGCTATAACCTTGAATGGTGCTCCCCAGCATTTCTGGTTTAACGGAACTTCCTTCGGAAGCGAATTGGTTTCCGCTCACCCCGCGCCGGTTTTCCAGATAGACAACGCCGGTAATATCACCGTGAACGATCCTCTGGCTCTTTCGCACTATCTGAACCCGACGGGGCTGAACCTCACCATTACCGCTTATGATAGTTCAAACGTTGCCTTGGCTACTATCAACCCCACCATAAAAATACTGGATTATAACGGCACAACAGCCGACATCCCGCAACAATTATCCGCCGGAAACCTGTCCGGAACGACATCGCCATCCGGTGACTTTCTGGTTCATATCGGCAATACCCCCTCAACTATCATGGGTAACGGCGGGCTCGATGTGCTCATCGGCGGCGGCGGTAGCGACGTCATTGGCGTGGTGAACCCCAACTTCACGTTCGTAGATGGCAGGGAAGGATCTGATACACTGAAAATTGGCGGCGGCGGCGCGGGAATTACGATGGACTTCATAAGCGGCGGCGTAGGAAAGGTCGCCAATATCGAGAATATTGCCCTAGGCTCAACCGGCGGGGGTCCCGGCAATCACGTTATGCTGAACATCCAAAACGTTTTTGATATGACGACACCCGACGGTTCCGGCAACCACACACTTGCCTTCATGGCTGAGTCCGGCGCGACGCAAAGCATTCTGACCCTTGGCGGCGGTGGCGGCGGCTTTGCCCTTACCGGCGGTATCTGGGGAGTCTCGCCAATGCTGCAATATTCCGGCACTTTTACCGACGCTGCATCTGTCACTCACACCGTGACGCTGAATGTCCAACAATTGATGAGCCCGACCGACAGTTTGGGCATGCCCGGAGGAGTCATTGTTCAGGATGCGACGCATAACATGATGCCCGTATTCGGCGCAACGACGATCCTGACCGGAGGCGGCGGAGCTGACTTTCTGATCGCCGGTTCCCCGACCACCACGATAGCTGGCGGCGGCGGTGCGGATATTCTCATCGGCAATGCTAGCAATAATAACCTTACTATCCTTGACAACACCTTCAATCTTATTGATGGAGGGGGATCGTCGGATACGCTCTCGCTAGGTAATCCGACCCAGAACATGTTTACTGTGGATTTTACCGGTACAACAGGCATCGTCAGAAATATTGAAAAAATAGATCTTGGCTCATCCAATACCGGCGGTAACCATGTCATACTTAACCTGCAGAATGTTTTTGATATGACAGGCCCCACCCACACCCTGACGATCGGTGACATATCGGGCACCGGTTCCAACGGTGCTTCCGTCGACATCGTGATGGCAGGCTTCACTTATGATAACATAAATTCCACTTCCGGCCAGTTAGGCACCACGGTTGGTGATGTAATCTACACAGGTACTGTCAGCAGCAATGTCGTCACGCTTGTTATCCATGAAACGACGGCTACCGGCACGGGACACGTTGCCATCACCCAGGTTTAGGGATAAAAAAGGCCTAAGATTTTTCCTTCGCAACCCACACCCCCTGCCAGTCGGCAGCGGGGGGGGTTTCTTTGAACGCGAAGATACGCTGGCGGTACAGGGCATAGAGGCCTGCTATATCGGGGCGTAAATCCCGGCATTGTTCAGCCAGCGCCGTCGCCTCGTTCCATCGCTGCCCGCGATAGGCTGACAGCATCTTGTCATGCACGGCGGCAAAAGTCTGAAATGTGGAAGAAACGGCGAAATCGGCGTCGCCCAGTAGCGCGTAGACCCTTTCCGGCTCCCGGCGCCCCTTGACGGTCAGCAGGTCAATCTCGATCGCAGCGAAGGCCGGAGCCTTTCTCCTGACCTCCTCGGAGATCATCACCGAAATGCCATAGCCTTTGGTCTGGCCTTCCAGCCGCGAGGAGAGGTTCACGGTGTCCCCCAGCGCCGAATAGGCAAAGCGCTGTTTCGACCCCATGTTCCCCACAGAGCACCGCCCCGTATGAATGCCGATCCCCGCCCGCAGTTCGCGGAACGGCCGGTCATTCTTGTCGGCCTGGGCGCGGAGGTTGTCGTTCACCACGCGCAGCGCCATCAGCATCTGCAGGGCGGTCGTGCAGGCATGGCTGGCGTGGTCGGGATCATCCAGCGGGGCGTTCCAGAACGCCATCATCGCATCGCCCATGTACTTGTCTATGGTGCCGCGATTATTCAGCACGCAGGACGTCATCGGCGTCAGGAAGTCATTCATCATCTTGATAAGCTCCGCCGGATCCATCGATTCAGCGATGGTCGTGAAATTGCGGATGTCGGTGAACATCACCGACAGTTCACGCACTTCCCCGCCCAGTTTCAACTTGTCCGGATCGCCGGACAGCTCCTCCATCAGCGCGGGGGAGATATAATGGCTGAAAGCGTTCCTCACCGCCCGCCGCTCCATTTCCGAACGCAGGTTGGTCAGGATGGACGACAGGATGAAAATAATGATAGTCGACAGGGACGGGTATATCGGATCAATCAGAAGCCCGAGATGCCTGTAGGCGTAAAGCGACCCGACGCCCCCCGTGCCGATCAGCACAACCACCAGCAAAGCCTGTGTCCCCGTCCCGATAAACGGCGCCAGAAAAATGATGAACAGGCTGATGGCAACCATAGCGCACAGCTCCGCGCCGTCAAAATAGCCCGGCCTGTTCAGGAAATTACGGCCCAGCACCTGTTCCACGATTTCCGCATGAATCTCCACCCCCGGCAATACGGCATCAAGGGGCGAAGACCTCAAATCCAGAAGGCCTATCGCCGAAGTGCCGACAAACACAATTTTATCTTTTACAAGCTCCCGTATGCCTTCCTGCCGGGTCAGCACCTTCCGCGCAGAAATATATAAATCCTTCCCATGCCCCTCATGCCCCGCATAGTAAACATGGAAATGCCCGTCCTGATCGGTCGGAATTGTATAATCCCCCAACCCGATGCTCTGGATGCCGTATCCCTGCTGGCTGCGTTCGCCGAAGCTTGTCACTTTATAAAAAGTTTTTCCCAAGGCGATGCGCAGCGCTTCCAGCGACAGGGAAGGATACATCTTCACCTCTCCGCCCGGAAACGTCTGGCCGATCAGCAGCGGCACCTGACGGACAATCCCGTCCTGGTCGGGAGCCATCGTAAAACTGCCATCCCCGGCGGAACTGTCGCTGATCGCCGGCAGAGAGGTGGTAAAGTACGGAACCGTCGTAATAAATTTCAGCGGATCCGCATTGACTCCCGCGTTCAGGAATTTAGCCTTCAGCACAGGATCCCTGTTGGTCGACTGGCCGCCGGTGGCGGCGCAAAACCCCGTGACCACATTCCCCAGTGCCGCTATCTTTTCGGCAAAAATACGGTCATTGTCGGGCAGGCCTTTCAGCGTCTGCACAACAGGCTGCATTTCCGGGCTTTGCGGCAGGCGATCCGCAATCAGGGAGGGCGACGTCCTGTCCGCTTCGGCAAAGACCATATCGAAAGCAACGGCTTTGGCGCCCATTTCATGAAGGATTTCAGGTATTTGCGCAACCAGCGGGCGTGGCCACGGCCATTGGCCGTAGGCACGGAGCGACTCCTCGTCAATGTCGACAATCATCACGCCATTGCCCGGCAGACGCGGGATAATTTTGTTGTAAGCGTCGAACGTCAGCTGTCGCCCCCGCTGGATAACCTTCGGGTCGTGCAACCTGAGCGCAACTAGGCCGGTCAGCAGCAGCAGCAGCAGTATGATTTGCACCCAGCGGTTTGATATGAGCCGAAGCATGTTATTTCTCGGTAAAGGCGCGGTCTCTGGTGCGCAACACGGGTTTCATCAGGTAGGTCAGGATCGTCCGTTTTCCGGTGATGACTTCCGTCTCGCTCACCATGCCGGAGAATATCCGCAGCGGCTTGTCTTCCGTGCCGAGATAATTCTTGTCCGTCCGGACGTCGATCTCAAAAAAAGCGTTGCCCTGCGCGTCCTCGACGGTATTGGCGCCGATCCGCTCCAGCTTACCGTCAAGCGTGCCGTAAATCTGGGAATCATAGGCGGTAATCTTGACCTTCACCTTCTGCCCGGGGCTGAGAAAAGCCACATCCGCAGGGGCAATTTTGGCGCGGATCATCAGGTCATCGGCAATGGGCACGATCTCGATAAGCTTCTGGGCCGGCTGGATGACGCCCCCGACCGTCCTGACGTATAATTTCTGGACAATCCCCGCCACCGGCGATCGCAACTCCGCCCGGTTTACCTTGTCGGTAACCGACGTCAGGTTGGCCTTGATGGAGGAGAGCCTGGATTCAACCTCGTTCAGGTCCCCCAGCGCCTGCGACTTGAAGGCGCCAAGCTTTTCTTCCTCTTTCTGCCGCGCGGCGCTTAATTTAGCCTCCAGCGACTGCTGCGACTGGTAGGCGCTCGACAGGTTGCCGGTGGTTTCGTTCAATTCGCGTTCCAGCTTCAGGCTTTCTATTTCCGGCATGGCCTTTTGCGCGACGAGCCGCCGGGCGATGCCGAACTGCTGCTCCAGAAGACCCTTGCCTTTCACCAGCTTGGAAATGCTGGCCTTGACCTCCGACAGGTTCGCCTCCGCCTCGCGCACGTCATCCTTGACGATATTCAGGGCGGTGTTGAGTTCTTCCTGCCGCGACGTGTAGAGCTTTTCCTCGTTCGCCGCGATGTCGGGAAATTTTTTCTCGATGTCCGGCGGCGTGACATAGGGCTGGCCGGAAGCTTCCGCCTTCAGCCGCGCCCGCTTGGCCTCCAGCCCCGAGATCTGCGCTTCAATCCCGCGCCCTTCCGAGGCGAACTGCACGTCGGCGATCCGCAGCAATACCTGGTCTTTTTTAACCAGTGCCCCTTCGGTCACAAGGATTTCCGAGAGAATGCCCCCCTCCAGGCTCTGCATCACCTGCACGTCGCTGGAGGGCATCACCTGCCCTATGCCGCGCACACGCTCATCCACCTCAGAAAAAGCCGCCCATAGGACGAGCCAGAAAAACAGACCGGCGATCGTCCACAGGAAAACCTGCGAGGCAACACTCGGCTTCAGGTGGTTTGCCGTTTCCAGCTCGGTCATAAATTCCAGATCTTCTTTTTGCATGACCTGACCCTCAGCTTTGCGGAACGGTGATTTTGCCGGCGGCCAGCGTCTGCAACACGGTATCTTTCGGCCCGTCCAGCACCACCCGCCCGCCGTCCATCACCACAAGGCGGTTGACGAGCTTCAGCAGCGCGGGCTTATGCGTCACCAGAATGAATGTTTTATCTTTGATAAACTTCTCGAGGTTGCGGAGGATAAACTCTTCCGTCCCGGAATCCATGGCATTGGTCGGCTCATCCAGTATCAGGATCGGCGTATCCATGATCAGCGTCCGCGCCAGCGCCGCCGATTGCCGCTGCCCGCCGGACAGCCCCTCGCCGCGCTCGCCCACCGGCGCATCATATCCCATCGGATGGCGGCGCACAAAGTCATGCACGCCCGTTATCTCGGCGATTTTCAGGACTTCCTCGTCGGTGGCGCGCGGGCAGCCCATGACGATATTCTCGCGGATCGTACCGCTCATCAGCGCCGTATCCTGCCCCATATA
>JAHFPI010000191.1 GCA_023266795.1 Rhodospirillales bacterium | reverse complement strand
CAATGCCCGGCAGGTACGGTGACAAATATATCGTTTACCGCAAGGAACAGGATGCAGAACGCTATTCCCTATACATCAAGGACACACCCGACTACGGAGCGCCTGTCCGCCTGCTGATCGACCCAATGCAGATCGATCCCAGCGGCAAGACAGACCTTGTCGGCACCAATATCACCCGCGACGGCAAGATGATGGCTTATCGCCTGAGCGTTTCCGGCAGCGACAAAGAAACGCTCAGATTCATGGACGTCGAAACAGGCAAGGATATCGACCTTGTCTATACAAAAGTCCGTACTGCCGTGAACTGGGATAGAGACGGAAAAGGCTTTCATTACAATCACGATGATGAAGCCACCAAATCCAGCGAAGTGCGTTACCACAAAATGGGAACGCCGATTGAGGATGACGAAGTCGTCTATTCGCCGAATAAGCCGGAGACCAGCGCCGAATATTTACGTGTGCTGAAGGACTCTAAAGATGAACTTGGTACTTACGAATATATCTCGGTCAGCAACACCGAACGAAATAAAAATGCTCTGCTGGCAAGACCCATGCACAGCGATGAACCCTTCCGCGAGATTTTTCCGCACAAAGAAGGCACACTCGTGCCCATCCAAGAAATTAACGGGAAAATCTATGCCACAACCAGCCTTGGCGCACCAAATGAAAAACTGGTCTGCTTCGACGTCAATGACCCCGCTCCTGAAAAATGGCAAACGATCCTGCCGGAAAACAAAGGCGATCCTTTAGACAGCGCCTTTGTCTGGCAGGATAAAATATTCGCCACCTACAGCCATGACACCGGCGAGGTCTTAAAAGTGTTCGATCTCTCCGGCAATTTTCTTCACGATGTCCCCATTCCGCCACTCAGCACGTTTTCAATGGGCAGTTTCCGCAAGGAAGATACTACGTGTCTCATCACCTACGACAATTTTCAGGAAAGCGGGAACATTTATAAATATGACGTCACGACCAATGAACTGACACTGCACAAAAAATCCGCCGAGCCGATTGACCTGAAAGATTGCATCGTCGAGCGCATCTACGCCACGTCAAAAGACGGCACCAAAGTGCCGATGACCGTCATCCGCAGCCCGGATACCAAACTCGACGGTACGGCGGCGACCATCCTCTACGGCTATGGCGGATTCAATTCACCGCTGGAGCCCGCATTTAGCAGCTCCATCGCACAGTGGGTGCGGGCGGGCGGCATTTACGTCGAGGGTAACCTGCGTGGCGACGGCTCATACGGGGAGGCATGGTATGACGGCGGGCGTCAGAAAAACAAACAGAACGTTTTTGATGACTTCGCAGCCTGCGCCGAACATCTGATTGAAAACGGCTACACCACGAACAAGCGCCTCGCCATTCAGGGCGGTTCGAACGGCGGCTTGCTGACGCTGGCGACAATGATACAGCACCCTGAGCTCTTTGGCGCGGTTGTCTCTGAAGTTCCGGTTGCCGATATGTTCCGTTTTCACATCGGCTCCTACTACGGCTACAGCTGGAAATCGGATTACGGCGATCCGGATGTCAAAAAAGACTTCAATGTTGCCGCAAAATACTCGCCGCTGCATAATGTTAAAAAAGGGTTTAAACATCCGCCGCTGCTGATAAAGACCGACGCCAACGACGACCGCGTCCTCCCGTGGCACAGTTATAAAATGACAGCCACCCTGCAAAGCATGGAAGACCCTCAATCGCTGACTCTGCTCAAGATCAGGACTGACGGCGGTCATGCCGCAGGCATGACGGTATCCCAGTGGCGCGCAGATACTGCTTCTGTCCGCGCCTTCCTCGTCAGAACGCTCGGCCCTATCAACCAAAATGATTATAAAGCCTCGCTGGCACGCGGAAACCGCGCCGGCAAGGTTGTAAAAAAGCCCAAGATCAGGTGATTACTTCTCGTCGTTCATTCGCAGCGCCGCAATAAAGGCGGACTGGGGGATTTCGACGTTGCCGTACTGGCGCATCTTTTTCTTGCCCTCTTTTTGCTTGTCGAGCAATTTCCGCTTGCGTGAAACGTCGCCGCCATAGCACTTGGCGGTCACGTCCTTGCGCATGGCTGACACATCTTCGCGGGCGATAATCTTGCCGCCGATAGCCGCCTGAATCGCCACCTTGAAGAGCTGGCGGGGAATCAGGTCTTTCAGCCGTTCGCACAGGTGCCGCCCGCGCCGCTCCGCCTGTGAAACGTGGACAATCATCGACAGCGCATCCAGCGGCTCCTGATTGACCAGAATTTGCAGCTTGACCAGATCGCCCTCGGTAAATCCGTCCAGCACATAATCCATGCTGGCATAACCACGGCTGATCGACTTGAGGCGGTCATAGAAATCAAACACCACTTCGTTGAGCGGCAGGCGGTAGACCGCCATGGCACGGGAACCCACCCAGGTCAGTTCTTTTTGCACACCACGGCGATCCTGACAGAGCGTCAGCACGCTGCCCAGATATTCGTCCGGCACAAAAATTGTCGCCTTGATCCACGGTTCCTCGATTTTGGTGATCCGCACCACGTCCGGCAGATCGGCGGGATTATACAGCGTCATCTCGTCGCCGTTGGTGAGATAGATTTTATAAACCACCGATGGCGCCGTCGGAATCAGGTCAAGGTTATATTCCCGCTCCAGCCGCTCCTGAATAATTTCAAGATGCAGCAGCCCCAAAAACCCGCAGCGAAAGCCCATGCCCAGCGCCGTCGAGCTCTCGGCTTCATAGTGCAGGCTGGCATCGTTCAAGGCCAGTTTGCCGAGGCTGTCGCGGAGTTTCTCGTAATCGCTGCTGTCCACCGGAAACAGGCTGCAAAAAACCATCGGCACGGAGGGTTTGAAGCCGGGCAGCCCCACCACGCAGGGATTACGGTCAAGCGTGATCGTATCGCCGATTTTTGTCTCGGTAATGTTTTTAATGCCGCAGGTAACAAAACCCACGTCGCCGGGGCCGAGCTTGCCTGTGGTCACATGCTTCGGCGTGAAAACGCCGACACGATCCGCTTCATAAGCGGCGCCCGTGCTCATAAACCGCAGCTTGTCTTTCGTTTTGATCGTGCCCTCGACCACACGCACCAGCACCACCACGCCGAGATAAGCGTCATACCAGCTGTCCACCAGCAGCGCCTTCAGGATACCATCGGGATCTCCTCTCGGGGCGGGCAGACGTTCGACGATAGCCTCCAGCAGATCATCAATGCCGATACCCGCTTTGGCGGAGGTCAAGACGGCATTGGAGGCATCAAGGCCGATGACATCCTCGATCTGCTGCTTGACGCGCTCCGGCTCGGCGGCGGGCAGGTCGATTTTGTTGATGACGGGGATAATCTCCAGATTATTGTCGAGCGCCTGATAAACGTTGGCCAGCGTCTGCGCCTCAACGCCCTGCGAAGCATCGACCACCAGCAAAGCGCCCTCGCAGGCGGCCAGCGAACGGCTCACTTCATAAGCAAAATCCACATGGCCTGGAGTATCCATCAGGTTCAGGATATAATCCCTGCCGTCTTTGGCCTTATAATTGAGGCGGACGGTCTGGGCCTTGATGGTAATGCCGCGCTCCCGCTCCAGGTCCATCTTGTCCAGGAACTGGTCCTGCTTCTCACGGTCGGAAAGGGCGCCGGTATACTCCAGGAGCCT
>JAHFPI010000030.1:666-13172 GCA_023266795.1 Rhodospirillales bacterium | reverse complement strand
CCGCCGTCAGTTTTTGCCTGATCCAGCGCCTGCCAGCAGGAGCCGACAAAGGGGGTGATTTGTGCGGCGATTTCCGTCAGTGATTTTGCGCATTCTTCAATGTTGACCGGCGGCGCCCCGAGACCTTTCAGGAGGTCGTTGTGATACATCATCATGTTTTCCAGCTTGGCGCGGAGCGTGTCCGGATGGGCGAGGTCGCAGATACGCAGGCCGCGGCGGCCCACTTTGTCCTCATAAGCGGGGCCGATGCCGCGTCCGGTGGTGCCGATTTTTTTGTCGCCGCGCGCAGATTCCAGAGCGCGGTCAATCTCGCCATGCAGCGGCAGGATCATCGGCGCATTTTCGGAGACAAGGAGGTTGGCGGGCGTAATCTTCACGCCCTGCGCGCGGAGTTCGGTTATTTCCTTTACCAGCGCCCACGGGTCGATGACAACGCCGTTGCCGATGATTGACATTTTTCCCGGGCGCACGATGCCGGAGGGCAGCAGGTGCAGTTTGTAGACCTTGCCGTCGATGACAAGCGTATGGCCGGCATTATGCCCGCCCTGGAAACGCACCACGATGTCTGCCCGGCTGGCCAGCCAGTCAACGATCTTGCCTTTTCCCTCATCTCCCCACTGGGAGCCGATAACGGTAATATTTCCCATATAATTTACTCCTCCGCTAAAGCAATTTTAAATACCATGCCTGAAACCTAAAAACATAAAAAAATAAGGCTGTATGACAAAAAGAATCTTAGAACCCGATGTTAAATCAGTGTAATCTCAGAGAAATCACATCTGATCGATGGCCTTATCTTCGGAGAAACGGGGAGGACAATGGGCTTACTGGTTTTAAAATTCGGAGGAACTTCCGTCGCCACTATTCCGGCGATCGAGAATGTTGCCAACAAAGTCGCCGCTGAAATAAAAAATGGTCATAAGGTCGCTGTGGTGGTTTCCGCCATGGCGGGTGTGACCAATCAGCTTGTCGCATATTGTTCGGAGATCAGCCAGATTTTCGATCAGCGGGAATACGACGCTGTCGTGGCGTCGGGGGAGCAGGTGACTTCCGGCCTTCTGGCGCTCGCTTTGCAGAAACGCGGCATCCCCGCGCGTTCGTGGATGGGCTGGCAGGTGCCGATCACGACCGATAAGGTGCATGGCAAAGCGCGCATACAGGCCATTGACTCGAAAACGCTCAAGGAGAGCGTGATGAGCGGCGATGTCGCCGTGATCGCCGGCTTTCAGGGCATCACCACGGACGGGCGTATCACAACGCTGGGACGCGGCGGCTCCGATACGTCAGCGGTGGCGGTGGCGGCGGCGCTCAAGGCGGACCGCTGCGATATTTATACCGATGTGCAGGGCGTCTATACGGCTGATCCGCGCATCGTCAGCCATTCGCGCAAAATCGATAAAATAAGTTATGAGGAAATGCTGGAGATGGCGTCGGTCGGCGCCAAAGTCCTGCAGACCCGCTCTGTCGAGCTGGCAATGAAAGAAAGGGTCCCTGTTCAGGTGCTGTCGAGTTTTGAAAGCGCCGCAGGCAGCGACCTTCCGGGAACACTCGTTGTAGATGAGGATAATATTGTGGAACAGGAAGTTGTCAGCGGCATCACGCATAGCCGCGATGAAGCGAAAGTCACCCTGCGGCACCTGCCCGATGTGCCGGGCGTGGCGGCAAAAGTATTCAGCCCGCTGGCCGATGCGGCGATCAACGTCGACATGATCGTGCAGAACCTGTCGCCGGACCATAAAAACACCGACCTGACGTTTACCGTCCCGCGCGCCGACCTGCCCAAGACGCTGGAAGTGCTGAAGGCGGTCAGCAAAGAGCTGCCGGGCATGCGCATTGAGTCGAGCGCGGACGTCGCGAAAATTTCGATTATCGGCATCGGTATGCGGAGCCATGTGGGCGTCGCGCAGAAGATGTTCAGGACGCTCGCGGAGAAGGGCATCAATATTCAGGTTATCACCACTTCTGAAATCAAGGTGAGCGTACTGATACCGGAAGCCTATACCGAGCTGGCCGTGCGTTCGCTGCACACCGCCTACGGGCTTGATGATGGAAGCTAGAGGGGCATGAAGGCAGTCACCGCAAAAAGCTGGTCGCAGATGGCAAGCCCCTCTTCCGAGGTGCGGGAAAAAATGGCCTCCGAATTCATGGATGCGCAGGTGGCTTTGGCGGCGCCCCGGCGGCTGATGGCGCAGCTCAGGAATATCGCGGAGAGCAAAGCCCCCACCGCCGCCAAGCTGGATGACATCGTCGCGCTGGTGGCCGCAGAACTGCGGGCGGATGTCTGCTCCTGTTTCGTGCAGCGCGCCGGGGACCTGCTGGAGTTGTTCTCCGCCGTCGGACTGAATCCTGAACTCATCCATAAAAACAGGATACACATAGGTGATGGGGTTATCGGGGATGTTGCGGCGCAGGCGGTCTCTCTGGCCCTGCCGGATGTCCGCGCGTATGCCGGTTTTGTCGAATGCCCAGAACTGGGCGGGGCTGAATTAAAATCTTTCTGCGGCGTGCCGATTTTGCGCGGCGGCGCCGTGCGCGGCGTGCTGGTCATCCAGAACCGGCTGTGCAGAAACTATGGCGAGGAAGTCATCGATATTTTGCAGACGGTGGCAATGGTGCTGGCGGAGCTGATCACCTTCGGCGGACTGATGACGGTTCAGGAGATAAGCGTCCGGCTGCCGTCCGGCGGCGGGCTGACGCACAATGCGGGGATCAGTCTGGGCAGGGGGCTGGCGATCGGCCATGCCGTATTGTATGAACCGCGCCTCGTGATGCAGGAGATTGTTGCCGGCGATTCCAAAGCGCAGACATTCCGCCTGCGGCAGGCGGTGGCGGGGATGCATGAGGCGATTGACCGCATGCTGCATCACAATATCACCCCGACGGGAACCGAAACGCGGGACATCCTTGAGGCCTACCAGATGTTTGCGCGCGACCGGGGCTGGCTTGCCCGTATCGAGGCGACAATTGCCAAGGGACTGAGCGCCGAGGCGGCGGTGCAGCGCATCCTGAACGAAACCCGCGCCCGCATGGTACAGATCAATGACGGTTATATCCGCGAAAGGTTGCAGGATCTGGAAGACCTGAGCAACCGGCTGCTGAGCCACCTGATGAAGCAGCACCAGACGGCGACGCACGAAGCGCTGCCGGATGACATTATTCTGGTGGCGCGCTCGCTGGGGCCGGCGGCGCTGCTCGACTATGACCGCAACCGGCTGAAGGGCGTGGTGCTCGAAAAAGGCAGCCACTCCAACCATGTGGCGATTGTGGCGCGGGCGCTGGGTATTCCGGTGATCGGCCAGTGCGGGGATGTGCTGAACCATGTCGTTTCCAACGACCAGATGATTGTTGACGGTGACCACGGCGTCGTCTATCTCCGTCCGTCGCAGTATGACATCGACCTTTATTCGCGGAGTCTGGAAGCGCGCGCCAGACGCACCAATATGTTCCGCCGCATGCAGCACCATCAGTCGGTCACCAGAGACGGCGTCAAGGTCTCCGTGCAGATGAACGCGGGGCTGCTGACGGAAGTTTCTGCGGTGCAGAACGTCGGGGCGGAAGGCATCGGCCTGTTCCGGACGGAGCTGTCGTTTATGGGCTGGAAGAAATACCCGCAGGTGGTGACGCAGGCGGAGCTTTACAGCAAGGTTCTCGACCAGATGGGCGGCAAGCCCGTGGTGTTCCGGACACTGGACATTGGCGGCGACAAGCCTTTGCCTTATTTCAAGGCGCCACATGAAGAAAACCCGGCTCTGGGCTGGCGGGCGGTGCGGATCGGCATGGACCGGCCGGCCGTACTGCGGACGCAGTTCCGCGCCTTTATTCGCGGATCCAAGGGGCGCGACATCAAGATCATGCTGCCTCTGGTGACGGAAGTCGCCGAATATGACCGTGCGCGGCAGCTGCTGGAGATGGAAAAGGCCCGCGCCCGCAAAAACAATATTCCTGTGCCGGAAAAGATCGAGCTTGGCGTCATGCTGGAAGTGCCCGCCCTGATCTGGCAGCTGGACACATTGCTGCAAACCGTCGATTTTATTTCCGTCGGCACCAATGACCTGATGCAGTACCTTTATGCGGCGGATCGCGGCAACAACGCCGTGCGCGGCCGGTATGATCCGCTCCCCCCGGCAATGCTGAGGGTGCTGAAAAGCATTGCAGATCAATGCCGTGCGGCGGGGGTTCCGGTCAGCGTCTGCGGCGAGATGGCGGGGCATCCGCTGGAGGCTATGGTATTGATTGTGCTGGGATACGAGACACTGTCCCTGTCCGCGCAATCGGTTGAGGCCGTTAAAATGATGGTGCCGACCCTTGATACGCGGCAGCTTCTGCCGTATCTTGAGCAGCTTATGAAATCGCGGGAACACAGCCTGCGGGAGCGCCTGTTGTCATTTGCACACGACCATCAGGTGAATCTCGCGCAAAATATTTAAGGAATGGACAAAAGGACGATGACCGAAGGCAAAAAACATAAAGCAACTCCCACAGCGGCCCGGCCGGAGAATACTTCCGTGGGCGAAATGCTGCGCGTTGCGCGCACGGCTAAAGGGCTGGAGATCGAGGAAGTGTCGTCTTCCATTCACATCCGTCCCGCCCAGTTGCGGGCGATTGAAGACAACAACATCGAGGCCCTGCCCGGCATGACTTATGCGCTGGGCTTTGTCCGTAGCTATGCGAATTTCCTCGGGCTGCCCGGTGCCGAGATCATCCACAAGTTCAAAGCGGAGCACGGGCATACGCCGTCGCCGGCAAAACTGACTTTTCCGGAGCCGATTGCCGAAAGCCGGATGCCGGATCCGATCATGGTCGGCGCCGGTGCTTTTCTGGCTGTCGTGGTGCTGGTGCTGTGGACGGTTTATTCCAACATATACGGCGGCGGCGTTAAAAGCGCGGAACAAATCCCTCCCGCGCCCGAGGTGACCACCACGGCTGACGTTCCGGCGGAAACAGCGCCGCTTCCGGCAGAAGTTGCGCCCGTTGTTGCAGCGACCCCGACACCGGCTTTGCTGCCGGCCAGTAAGGATTTAACCGCTAAAACGGATCGCCTGCCGCCTGTGAAGACAGCCGTGATAAAACCGCCCGAGGAGCAGACTGCAGTATCGGATGCCGCCCCGACGGATGAAGAGGATGCGACGTCGGCGGAAGAAGCGCCGTTGAAATCCGCTGCCCCCGTGGCGGCTTCAGATGACGCTGTGAGCCAGTCTCCTGTCATTAACGTCAAACGCGGCAAAAGCCGTATCGTGCTGACAGCCAACCAGGCCAGCTGGGTGCAGATAACGGACGCCAATCAGGACGTGGTTTACCGCAAGGTCCTGCGCTCCGGCGAACAGTACTACGTGCAGGATCAGCCGGGGTTGTCGCTGGTCACGGCGAATGCGGGAGGGCTGGACATCAGCGTGGACGGTCAGTCGGTTCAATCCATCGGCAAGCCGGGCGAGATCGTACGGGGCATTATCCTTGATCCCAAAGAACTCAAGGTGCACAAAATCAGGGTGCGGGATTAGACATGTCCTACGCCCTGCGTCCCTATCGCCAGATTCAGCGCCGCAAGTCGCGGCAGATCATGGTCGGGTCCGTGCCGGTAGGCGGCGATGCGCCGATCACCGTGCAGTCGATGACCAATACGCTGACATCGGATGTGGCGGCGACCGTGGCGCAAATCAGGGCGCTGGAGAAAGCGGGTGCGGATATCGTGCGCGTGTCCTGCCCGGATGAGGCATCGACGCAGGCGCTGAAACAGATCATCCGGCAGGTGTCCGTGCCGGTTGTGGCGGATATTCATTTTCATTACAAGCGTGCCATTGAATCGGCGGAGGCGGGCGCGGCCTGTCTGCGCATCAATCCCGGCAATATCGGCTCCGACGAGCGCGTGCGCGAAGTCGTCAAGGCGGCAAAAGATCACAACTGCTCCATCCGTATCGGCGTGAACGCCGGTTCCCTTGAAAAAGACCTGCTGGAGCGTTACGGCGAGCCGTGCCCGGAAGCGATGGTCGAGTCTGCCCTGCGCCATATCAAAATTCTTGAAGACCATGATTTTTTCAATTTCAAGATCAGCTGCAAGGCTTCTGACGTGTTTCTGGCCGCCGCCGCCTATCAGCAATTGGCCGAGGCCTGCGACTACCCCCTTCATATCGGCGTGACTGAAGCGGGCGGATTGCGGTCGGGGACGGTCAAATCGTCGATCGGCATGGGCAGCCTGCTCTGGGCGGGGATCGGTGATACGATCCGCGTGTCCCTGTCGGCGGATCCGGTGGAGGAAATCAAGGTCGGTTTCGATATGCTGAAATCGCTGGGTTTAAGGCATCGCGGGGTGAACGTCATTTCCTGTCCGTCCTGCGCGCGGCAGCAGTTCGACGTGATCGAAACGGTAAAGGTGCTGGAGGAACGTCTCGCCCACATCACGACGCCGATGACGGTATCGGTGATCGGCTGTGTGGTCAACGGCCCCGGTGAGGCGCTGATGACGGATATCGGCTTCACCGGCGGCGGGCGCGGCACGCATCAGGTCTATATCAAGGGGCAGCCCAGCCACCGTCTGCAAAACGAGGATATCGTCGCCCATCTCGTCAGACTGGTCGAGGAAAAAGCGGCGGAGATAGAAAAAACCAAAGCGCACAGCGTCGCAGCTTAGAGGGAATGTATTGCCATGTCGCTCGATCGTAAACTCGATCAGGTTCTGGGGCGTTTTCAGGAAGTCGAATCCCTGATGTCGTCGGGCACGCTGCCGTCACAGGAATTTTCAAAGCTGTCGAAGGAATATTCCGACCTGACGCCGCTGGCGGGGCGGATTCGCGATCTAAAAAAAGCCAAGGCCGAGATGAAGGACCTGGACTCAATGATGTCCGATGCCGGCGCCGATAAGGAAATGAAAGCGCTGGCGGAAGCGGATTTCTATCATCTGAAAGAGCAAATCCCGCAGCTTGAAAAAGAAATCCAGCTGGCGCTGCTGCCCAAAGACGCGGCGGATGCCAAAAACGCCATCCTTGAAATCCGTGCTGGAACGGGCGGGGATGAGGCGGCACTGTTCGCTGGCGACCTGTTCAACATGTATAAGCGCTATGCGACGGAGCACAACTGGCTGTTTGAAGTGATGGAAATGTCGGCCAGCGATCTGGGTGGTATCAAGCAGGCTGTCATTGAAGTCACGGGGCAGAATGTTTTCTCGCGGCTGAAATATGAATCCGGCGTGCATCGCGTCCAGCGCGTACCGAACACCGAAGCCAGCGGGCGCATCCACACTTCCGCCGCCACCGTGGCGGTTCTTCCCGAGGCCGAAGAGGTTGATCTTGTCATTGAGGACAAAGACCTGCGGATCGACGTGTTCCGTGCCGGCGGCGCCGGCGGGCAGCATGTCAACAAGACGGAGAGCGCCGTCCGTATTACCCATATTCCCACCGGCACCGTAGTGCAGCAGCAGGACGAAAAATCCCAGCACAAGAACAAGGCGCGGGCGATGAAAATCCTGCGCTCCCGTATTTACGAGACCCAGAGGCAAAAACTGGCTTCGGAGCGCTCGGCCAACCGCAAGGAGCAGGTCGGCTCCGGCGACAGGTCGGAAAGGATTCGCACCTATAACTTCCCGCAGGGGCGGGTAACGGATCACCGGATCAACCTGACGCTTTATAAGCTGGACCGGGTGGTCAGCGGGGAATGCCTCGATGAAATCATCGACCCGCTGATTTCCAACGATCAGGCGGAGAAACTGGCGGAGATTTCGTGGTGACGGTACAGGTCGCTCTGGCTGAAATGAGGGAGAAATTCAGGTCTGCCGGGCTGGATACGCCGGAGTTGGATGCGCGATTGCTGGTGCAGGCAGCCCTGAAAATGTCTCATGAAGAATTATTTTTAAATAACAATGAATTAATCAGTGACTCCAAAAGTAAAACATTAGATAAAATGACACAGCGGCGGCTCTTGCGGGAGCCGGTATCACGTATCCTCGGCACGCGCTCATTCTGGAAGTCAGAATTTAAGGTTTCACGGGAAACTCTTGATCCAAGGGCAGATTCCGAGACGTTGATTGAAGCTGTATTAAAGTACGTCAGCAAAGAGGAATCTTTGAGCATATTGGATCTGGGGACGGGCACGGGATGTCTTTTGCTCTCCCTGTTACAGGAGCTGCCACAGGTCACGGGCACAGGAATCGACATCAGCGAGGATGCAGTCCAGACAGCGCGGCAGAATGCTGAAGCTCTCGGGCTTTCCGGCCGGTCTAAATTTATGACAATAGACTGGAAAAAAATGGCGGTTGATAAGCCTTTTGATGTGGTTATCAGCAACCCTCCTTATATCGCCGAAGCTGAAATACCGGCACTGGAGCCGGAGGTCAGGCAATATGACCCTCTCCGCGCCCTTGCCGGAGGGGTGGATGGGCTTGATTGTTATCGGGATATTGCGGGTTTGCTGCCGCATCTGGTCGCCAAAGGGGGATACGTCTTTTTAGAAATCGGGGCGTCTCAGACGGCGGCTGTTCAGGGGATACTTGCAGGACAGGGAGCGTCTGTGCTAAACACCTGTCAGGATCTTGCTGGACATGACCGGTGTGTTGTTGCTAGCATAGAACCAGTTGTTTCTGTCAAAGAAAATATATGTCCCGACGAGCGTCAAGGGCAGAAACGAACTAAGTTCCCGCAATAGCGGGATTGGGAGTGGGGGCATTAATATCAACCGAAGTGAAGAAAAAAACAGCATGAGACATAATCAGAACGCAAGGCGTATGCGCGGTGGCCGTAGTGGCGGTGGAAGCTATAATGGCGGCAATAGCGGCGGGGGCGGACACCACCATAATAGCGGGCAGCAAAGCGGCAGGCGCGTCAATCCGCGTGTCCAGACCTTTGACAGCAACGGCCCCGAGGTGCGTATTCGCGGCACAGCCTACCAGATCAATGAAAAATATGTGACTTTGGCGCGGGATGCGACTTCCGCCGGAGATCGCGTGCTGGCGGAAAGCTATCTGCAGCATGCTGAACATTATCAGCGCTTTATCAATGAAATGACCGAGGAATTCAACCAGTATAACCAGCAGAATCCGCAGCAACAGCCGCAGCCGCAAGTACAGCCGGTGCAGGTTGACGGCAATAGCGCCTCAAGCCCGCAGGTTGAGGGCCTTAACGATCTCGATCAGGGTTTCCTTGTCGGCCCTCGTCATGGCGGGCAGCCAAACGGAGCGGATGCACCGCAGCCATCCATCCCTGTCGATAATAACGAACAACCGCAGGGCGACCAGAACAGGCACCGTGGCGGCCGCCATTATTCACCGCGCCGGAGCGAACCTGAAACGGCCTAATTCGTTAACTTATTCGGTTAAAGGGGCGCCTTTCGGGGCGCCCTTTTTGTTTTAAAAGCATTCTCAGGCGGTGCTATAATGGTGCGGAGCAGCATATAGGAGTATCTCCCATGGACTTCGAAAAATTCACCGAGCGGTCGAAATCGGTTATTCAGGCGGCGCAGACGCTGGCGCTGCGGCATGACCACCAGTTTTTGCAGCCGGAACACCTGCTGAAAACATTGCTCGACGATGATAGCGGAGTCGTGAAAAATCTTATCCGCTCGGCGGGAGGCAGACCGGAGGATGTACTATCCGGTGTCGAAGTGCTGCTCTCCAAGATGCCATCGGTCGAAGGCAGCGGCGCGGGGCAGATACACATGTCACCGAACCTCGCCAAGATATTCGATCAGGCCGAGCAGGTGATGAAGAAATCCGGCGATGCCTTCGTCACGCTGGAAAGGCTGCTGCAGGCCATCATGCTGGTGCCGCAGTCTGACTCGGCTAAGCTGCTGCAAAAAAGCGGCGTTAACGCCGAAAAGCTCAATCAGGCGATCAACACGCTGCGCAAGGGGCGCACCGCCGACAGCGCTTCCTCGGAAGACCAGTTCGAGGCGCTCAAGAAATACACCCGCGACCTGACGCAGGCGGCGCGTGACGGCAAGCTCGATCCGGTGATCGGCCGTGACGAGGAAATCCGCCGCACCATTCAGGTGCTGGCGCGCCGCACCAAGAACAATCCGGTGCTGATCGGCGAGCCGGGAGTCGGCAAGACCGCCATCATTGAAGGGCTGGCGCTGCGTATTCTCAACGGCGACGTGCCGGAAAGCCTGAAAGGCAAAAAGCTGCTGTCGCTGGATCTGGGCGCGATGATCGCGGGAGCCAAGTTTCGCGGCGAGTTCGAGGAACGTCTCAAGGCCGTGCTGGAAGAAGTGCGCGCGGCGGCGGGGGAGGTTCTGTTGTTTCTGGACGAGTTGCATACGCTCGTCGGCGCAGGCAAGGCCGAAGGCGCGATGGATGCCGGCAACATGCTGAAACCGGCGCTGGCGCGGGGCGAGCTGCACATGATCGGCGCGACGACGCTTGAGGAATACCGCAAGCATATCGAGAAGGATGCCGCGCTGGAACGGCGCTTCCAGCCGGTATTCGTGGGCGAGCCGTCGGTGGAGGACACCATTTCCATCCTGCGCGGGCTGAAGGAAAAATACGAGCTGCATCACGGCGTGCGGATCACCGACGGCGCGATCGTGGCGGCGGCGACGCTGTCCAACCGCTATATTTCCGACCGTTTCCTGCCAGATAAAGCGATTGACCTGATGGATGAAGCCTCGTCACGGCTGCGCATGGAAGTGGATAGCAAGCCGGAAAAACTCGACGAGCTGGACCGCCGTGTCATCCAGCTGAAGATTGAGCGCGAAGCCCTCAAAAAAGAGAAAGACGACAAGGCTACCCGCGAGCGTCTCGTAAAACTGGAGGAAGAACTGAAGGGGCTTGAAAAGCAGTCGGCGGAGATGACTTCCAAATGGAAGTCGGAGAAGGACAAGCTTTCCGCAGGGCAGAAGATTCAGGAAGAGCTGGAAAAGGCGCGGCTTGAGCTGGAGCAGATGCACCGCGCCGGCAACTGGACGCGTGCCGGGGAACTGACCTATAGCGTGATTCCGCAGCTCGAAGCGAAACTGGCCGAGGCCAGCAAAGGCGCGGGTAACGCGATGATCAACGAGGAAGTGCGCGAGAACGATATCGCCGCCGTCGTCAGCCGCTGGACGGGCGTTCCTGTTGACAAGATGCTGCAGGGCGAACGCGACAAGCTTCTCAAGATGGAAGACCAGTTGATGAAACGCGTGGTGGGGCAGGCGGATGCCGTTTCCGCCATCGCCAACGCCGTGCGCCGCTCCCGCGCCGGATTGCAGCGCAAGAACCAGCCGATGGGCACGTTCCTGTTTCTGGGGCCGACGGGCGTGGGCAAGACGGAGCTGGCGAAGGCGCTGGCCGAGTTTTTGTTCGACGACGAAGCGGCCATGCTCCGCGTTGATATGTCGGAGTACATGGAGAAGCATTCCGTGGCGCGGATGATCGGCGCTCCTCCCGGTTATGTCGGGTATGAAGAAGGCGGGTCGCTGACCGAAGCCGTGCGCCGCCGCCCGTATCAGGTTATCCTGTTTGATGAAGTCGAGAAGGCGCATCCTGATGTGTTCAACATCCTGTTGCAGGTGTTCGATGACGGCCGCCTGACCGATGGGCAGGGGCGGGTGGTAAATTTCTCCAATACGGTCATCATCATGACCTCCAACCTTGGTTCTGAGCTTCTGGTTGAACAGAAAGAAGGCGAGAGCGTTGAAAAAGTGCGTGAGCAGGTCATGGCGGAGGTGCGCGGCAAGTTCCGCCCCGAGTTCCTTAACCGTATCGATGAAATCCTGCTCTTCCGCCGCCTTGGCCGCGACATGATGATACAGATTGTGGATATTCAGCTGCTCGGCCTGCAAAAAATGCTCGCCGACCGCAACATCCAGATCGTGCTGGACGACAAGGCCAAACAGTATCTGGCCGATAAGGGGTATGAGCCGGCCTATGGCGCGCGGCCTTTGAAGCGCGTTATTCAGAAAGAGCTGCAAAACCCGCTCGCCAACCTGATTATCGAGGGCAAGATTATGGATGATAGCCGTGTCGAGATCACGGCGGGCAAGGCGGGGCTTGTGATGACTCCTGCCGCGCGGAAGCCGAAGGAAAGCAAAACCAGCAAAGGGGCGGTTGCCTGAGCAGTTGATATTTTCACCTGTCTGCGCTATGAATACACAGAGAGGGAGTTTCACATGCGTCTTTCATTATTCGCGATCACCGCCGTTCTTGTCCTGTCCGGATGCAACACTTTGTTTCAGGATGCGTACCAGAAAGTCAAAGTGGTTACGCCGGGCGTGGAGAATGCAGACTGTGTTCTCACGACAGAAGTGCTTAAATATCGCGTACTGACGCCGCGCCGCGTTATGGTGGAACGTTCGTATCGTCCCATGATGGTGACCTGCGAGAAAGCCGGTTATTATCCCGGCGCCGTTCTTGTCAGGCCGCATGTGTATGACAGCCCCATCACAGCGCATCTGTACGACGGCGCGACTTCATCGCCCACGGACTCTGCCATCGCCAGCAATAATTCTTACGAGTATCCGGATATCATAACAGTCACCCTGCGTGCGAAGCCTGCAACGGCAGAGGCTCCACCGCCAGTGGCGTATGAGCTGCCGAGGAAGCAGGA
>JAHFPI010000030.1:0-622 GCA_023266795.1 Rhodospirillales bacterium | reverse complement strand
GCAAAAGCCTGCGGAAGTAATTTTCTCTTGATATTATGTACAGTTTCCACCCATATGTAGGGTGAAAGATTCATGATTATGGCTAACAAATAGGCCTAATATGGGACAGTTCCCATACCTTATCAAAATCTTTACCTATCTTCGTTATAAGTAAACAAGCTTGTCTTTTTTGGACAGGTCTTCATTGACCAGCGAGTTTTACTAGATAGGTGTTTTTAATGATTAAAGCAATTTCAAATATGCGCGGCGGTGCGTTGTCTTTCGCCCTCATTATCGGGTTTGCAGGCTTCCCTTTGCAGCAGGCATTAGCCGTAGCGTTCAAGCCGCCACCTCCGCAGATATCTAAATCCAATACCTATTCTCCGCAAAATGGTTTGCTGGGGTTGACTGACAAGATATGGTCAAGCGCCCATTACGGTGAAGGAATTACTGTTGGCGTGATCGATACTGGCGTGGCGGCGGCCTGGGCCGGTTTTCAAAACCGGGTGAACACCGTAGATGCTGTTTGCACTGTTACGGACTGTTCGGATACGCTGGCCATAACGGACGACATGGGGCATGGCACGTTTGTCGCCAGTGAAATTGCCGGGAATATGAACGGCTCCAGCCGCATTGCCGCAGG
>JAHFPI010000190.1 GCA_023266795.1 Rhodospirillales bacterium | reverse complement strand
CATAACAACCATATGACCGAAGAAGATCACTATGAATGTTAGGGCCGAAATCCTGTGTATGATCGCGGCGACTGGTGCACCGCCAATCAATTTCATGACCGTCGGCGCCCAGAAACTATCCGCATAAAGAACGGTAGTGCCCGTGAGAACGAGCCCGATGACGGCAACGGCTAGAGCAAGGTGAGCCAGCCGCCATCCCGCGCTAAACCGCTTGATATGGGTGGTATCTTCCTTCGCTTTGTCTACTTTGATGCGAACCTCGGTGGACTGGCGTTCTTTGTGCTCGCGGTAGAACCACAGGGCACAGTGCAGCCAGGATATGGTGAATACCCCCGCCAGCAATAAAATCATAAACTTCGAGGCAAACCACATAGCCGGGTATTTTTTTATGTCATGCGTGTTGCCGTGGGGATAGAAGCTTAAAAACCCTTTCGACGCATTTTTATGGCACTGGTGGCAGGTGTTCAGGCGATTATCCGGGCTTACCATTGATTCAGGTGAGTCAACCTTCTGAATCGAATGGTTGCCGTGGCAATTATAACATTTTGCGGTGTTGTTATACCCGAGGGTCGCCACCTGTCCGTGATAGGTGCGTTTGTACGAGTTGTACTCCGCCTCATGGCAACCGCCGCAGTTTTGCATGATCAGCAACCGCGTCGGATCGATCTTTATCGCTGTAATCGCGTGATCCGAATGGCAATTGGCGCAGGCGATGGAATCTTTATGAACGGACTTCTTGAATAGGGCCAATTCATCCGTATGGCAGTTTCCGCAGGTTTCAGCCGTAACAGCTTCCGCAAGCCTGAAGTTATTATGAAGTTTAGCGCTTTTGTCCGAAGGATCGGCCGCGTGGCATTCATAACACCCGATACCTATGCTGTAATGCTTGGAGCGCTCCCACTGCTTGTAAAGATCCGCAGTCTCGTTTTTATGGCAGGCTATGCAGGCATTGGTTTCTTCACCAAAAGTGGGGGGAGGCGTCGGAGCAAGCTCCGCCTCTTTCGCTGTCGCTTCGGCGCCCTTGTCATTCTCCGAAGCCGCAAACACGCCACTTGAAAATGTAAGAACAAGGAACAGGGAGCATATTGACAGGAAATTTTGTGTAAACGCGCTGAATTTCATTGGAGACTCTCCTTGCGCACTAAACATTTTGTCAGCCTAAATCCAAGAACAGGATCCATGAGCGGCTCTTCGAGAAGAAGATTTTTTACGCTATTCCCAAGCTATGATTGAAAGGCCGTCATAGGTGAGCCTAACGAAATTGTGCCCACTCTAAGACTCCAGAGAGTCACTGTCAAGGCAGTTTCAGAAGCCTAGTTTTTAAATCTTTTTTTCAGCTGTTGCGCCACGTTTGGCGTGACGAAATGAGTGATATCGCCCTCAAGTCGTCCTATTTCTTTGACGAAACGCGATGAAATGAACTGGTGCTTGTCCTGCGCCATAAGAAACACGGTTTCGATGTCATCGTTCAGGTAGGAATTCATTCCCGCCATCTGGAACTCATATTCAAAGTCGGAAACGGCGCGGAGGCCGCGGACGATGACGCGGGCGTTCATTTCCTCCACAAATTTCATCAGCAGCTTGCTGAAGGGAAACACCTCGATGGATTTGCCTTTAAGTTTTTTATTATTGGCAATATCGGTCTGCATCATGGCGACGCGGGCTTTGGTCGGGAAGAGGGGGGCTTTGCCGGGGCTGTCCGCCACGCCGATCACCAGATGATCGACCACCTTCATGGCGCGCTCGATAATATCCAGATGCCCTAGCGTCACCGGATCAAACGTGCCGGGATAAACGCCGATGAGGGGCCGCGCCTTAACAGGTTTTTTATTCTGCGGCATTGTCATCCCTGATAATCGCAGCGGAGACGACTTCTTCGCCGTCTTCGATGCGGAAGAGGGTGACGCCCTGTGTCTGGCGGCCCACGAAGCGCACGTCCTTGACCGGCATACGAATAATCTGCCCGCCGTTGGTGACGAGCATGACTTCATCGCTGTCGTGCACGTTGAAGGTGCCGACGATTTCGCCGTTCTTCTGGCTGAGCTTGATATTCTTGATGCCCTGGCCGCCGCGCCCGGTGACGCGGTATTCATAGGCGGAGGTGCGTTTCCCGAAGCCTTTGCTGGTGACGGCTAGCAGGAAGTCTTCCATGCGGGCCATTTCGTCAAAGCGCTCCTGCGTGAGGACGATATTGGTGGATGTTGTTTCTTCCTCGTCGGATTCGGAAACCTCATCATCTTCCACCTGATTGCGGGTTTTAGACGCCATGCGCAGGTAAGCGATGCGCTCATCCGGCGTGGCATCGGCGTGGCGGACGATGGAAATGGACATGACTTCATCCTGCGCCGCCAGCTTGATGCCGCGAATGCCGGTCGAGGCGCGGCTCTTGAACACGCGCAGATCCTCGATCGAAAAGCGGATGGCCTTGCCCTTGCGGGTGGAGAGTACGATATCGTCTTTATCCGTACAGGTGCGAATGTCGATCAGGGTTTCGTCGCCCTCCAGCTTCATGGCAATCAGGCCGTTGGCGCGGATGCTGCGGAAGTCGGAAAGGCTGTTGCGGCGGACGGTGCCGTGGGAGGTCGCGAACACGACATCGAGATTATCCCATGTGTCCTCGTCTTCCGGCAGCGGCATGACGACGGAGATTTTCTCCCCCTGTGCCAGCGGCAGCAGGTTCACAAAAGCCTTGCCGCGCGCCTGCGGCGTCCCCAGCGGCAGCCGGTAGACTTTCATCTTGTGGACGATGCCTTTGTTAGTGAAGAACAGCACCGGCGTATGCGTATTGGCGATAAAGAGGTCGGTGACGAAATCCTCTTCCTTGGTAATCATGCCGGTGCGGCCTTTGCCGCCGCGCTTCTGAGCGCGGTAGGTGGACAGCGGCACGCGCTTGACGTAGCCCGCGTGGCTGACCGTCACGACCATATCCTCTTTCTGGATCAGGTCTTCAAGGTCGGTTTCCGCCTCCAGCGCAACAAGCTCGGTGCGGCGAGGGGTGGCAAAGCGGGTTTTGATGTCAACCAGTTCATCGCGCAGCACTTTCATCAGTTTTTCACGGCTGGCGAGGATGGAAAGGTATTCGGCGATCATGCCGGTGACTTCGCGCAGTTCGTCGCCGATTTTATCGCGCTCCAGAGCCGTCAGGCGGTGCAGGCGCAGGTCGAGGATGGCGCGCGCCTGAATCTCCGACATGCGGTAGGTGTTTTTGGCGCTGACCGGATACTGCGGATCATCAATCAATTTTATAAGCGGCGCGACATCGCCGACGTTCCAGTCGCGGCCGGTCAGTTTTTCACGCGCATCGTTCGGATCGCTGGCGCCACGGATAATGGCAATCACTTCGTCGATATTGGCGACGGCGACGGCGAGACCTGTCAAGATATGGCCGCGCTCGCGGGCCTTGCCGTGTTAGAATATCGTGCGCTTGGAAATGACTTCTTCGCGGAAGTTGACGAAGGCCGCGATAAATTCTTTCAGGTTCATCAGCTGCGGGCGGCCATAATTCAGCGCCAGCATATTGGAGCCGAAGGAGGTTTGCAGCGGTGTAAATTTATAAAGCTGGTTCATCACCACATCCGGAATAGCATCTTTTTTGAGCTCGATGACCACGCGCACGCCGTCGCGGTCGGATTCATCCCGCA
>JAHFPI010000029.1 GCA_023266795.1 Rhodospirillales bacterium | reverse complement strand
CATCTGCCATGGTCAGGTAGTCAGTCATTCAGCGAGTTTTTTATAAAGATCGCCATATTTCTCATGGCTGGCAAGATAAGCGGCCATAACATGGTT
The DNA here is from genome assembly GCA_023266795.1 of Rhodospirillales bacterium. Taxonomy (GTDB): domain Bacteria; phylum Pseudomonadota; class Alphaproteobacteria; order Micavibrionales; family UBA2020; genus PALSA-926. Next base: position 13,108 of record JAHFPI010000029.1, on the reverse strand, counting down.
CCGGGGGCGGGCATTTTTGTGCTTTTCAATCAGATCCGCCAAAGCCTCGTCAACCAGCGCCTGCAGTTGGCGGCCTTCTTTATGCGCCAGAAGGCGCACGGTTGAAAGGATATTAGTATCCACCTGAGTGGCAAATTTTTCACGAGAAGGAGGCATGTTTCTTACTCCTGCATTTATATTCATATCATATCATGATATATCATGATACGTCAAGAAATAATTTCGAAAATCGAGGAAGCCCTGAAAACCCTCAACCCCGACACCCTCTCCCCCAAAGAGGCACTGGAGGCGCTGTATCGGTTGAAGGGGATGCTCTGATTACTGTTTCAGATTTTTATAGTATTTAGTGAGGTCACGGTCCCAACTGTGACTTTTGTAATCTGATCCGGTCCACGTCATTCGGTCTCCCCATCTATCAAACGGCTCACCGCAGGAATCGAGACCAATATTAACATTCAGAGCGTCCTGTTTATCTGGATTATCTAGGACGATATCCAAGTTGACTCGGTACGGGGTAAAAAGATAATGGTATGGACCTTGTATCCAGTACCAAACGACAGTATAGCCCATTTTTTTAAGGTTCTCTTGCCTTTTTGCGCTGCGCTCGTCAAGCGTCATTTCAAGCGCTTGAGGCCCTATCAGGTATCTATCCACGAAATCCACATCGCTTAAAGAACGGAATTTGCTAACACAGACGCCATTGGCAGTTAATATCTCCCAAGGCAGCCATAGTGCAAATAACAAAGCTCCGACCGCCCATACTTTTCGGCTTCGCCAATTAATCACTTTAAAAATTTTGCGCAACAATATGAACAAAGCGGGTATGGCGATTGCTAATAAGAGAACGGGAAGTATAAAGAAAATTATAAACGCTCGCGATGTAACCATCTCAAAGACTGAGGGGCGAGGAATACGGGCTAAAGTTCGGGATTCAATCTCTACTGGAGAAGCTGTGGCAGTGGCAGGAATCCATTCTGCCACATTCTTTTTTGCAACCTCTATCTGTGTTTTTGTCAAATGCTCGGCGACCCCATCGCGCAAAGCAGTGACATTGTAACGGTCAGCTACCGGCACTTTTGATGCAGCAAGGCTGTACCAGAAGTAAGCCTCCGCGTAATTTTTCGGGACATCTTGGCCAAGTTCGTAACACCGCCCAAGTCCATTTTGAGCTTCCACGTCGCCCCCTTCTGCTGCGGAAAGCAGATTAGCGACACAGGGCGCTTGGGCATTGGCGGAACCCGCAAAGAGTACTAGCAGAAAAAGAGTAATTATGAGCCGCATAATATTTTTACAAAATATGTGACAAGATATTCTCAAAAAAGCAGCACCCGATTAAATCTTCGGCCCGTTATTCGGCGGCTTCTTCACTTCAGGCACCACCGGCGCGTTGTCGTTGACCGGCGGGGTAGGCAGGAAGGGGGCGTATTCTTTTTCGATGGAGGTGTAATAGAGTTTCAGGGCGCGGATCTGGGTGTCGGTCACGTGATCCCACTTCTTGTTTTTGCCCCAGCTGCGCTCCAGCTCGATCTGCTGCAGTTCCTTGCGCGCCTTGGCGATGGTCATGTAGGGCGCCTTGAGATCGGGGTTGAGCAGCCGTTCGGCGATGTGCGTTTTCAGGGAATCCTGTTTTTCCTTGCTCAGCTCCTGCGGCGCGTGTTCATAAACGATGCGCTCTGCAAACCGCGCAAAGCGGATCAGCGACGGGTCGGCGGCCAGCTCATCCTTGAAACGGACCGGAAAATTGCTTACCAGCGCCGCAGCATCGTGCCAGCTGTCGGCATCGTGGAAGGCCCTGATCCAAATATCGATATTTTTCTGCACCGGCGCGGGGACTTCCTTGCCGATCAGTTTTTCCGGGTAGGACGTTGGCGTCAGCGCCGCCTGCTCCTGCTTGACGAGCGCCACCGCCTTCGCCACATTGTCCAGAAACACCTTGTGCGAACGCAGCGTCCGGGCGCGGGCGGCATAAAGCTTTTCATCATAGGCCGCAGGAAGAACCGGCTCGGACAGCTCCAGCGGCATCAGGATGGGCTGGCTGCCCTTGCGCACCAGCACAAAGGGCTTCGTCCCCTTCGACTGGAGAACGTTCTTCAGCTGCTCCGGCGTCATCTTCAGATAGGGCGTCGGGTCGATGCTCAGGTCATACAGCGGCGCCTGCACGGCAGCGCCTGACGCTTTTCCGTCCAGCGACGTCATGACGGAGGATTTGCGGCTGCCGTTGGTATAGGTGAAAACTTTATTGCTGTTCAGGAACGTATCCACGCCCTCGGCGGTGGACAGCGTCATCATCTGCTCCCAGACCGCCGGAGCGGCCTTGCGCAGGAACTTGGCCACGCCGACCGTCGCCTTGATGTCGTTCATGGCGTCATGCGCATCGTCGTCCGAAAGGATGACGCCGTTCTGGCGCGCGACGTTGATCAGGGTCAGGCTCGGGGTGCCGAAATCGTTCATGACGTCCAGCTTCAGAACGCCCGGCATATACGCCGCCACGGCCTTCACCAGCACCATCACATCGGCAACGCCGTTGGACTGGTTATTGGCCTTGTTCTTGCTGGTGGTCAGACCGGGATCGAGCAGGTTCTGGAAGAAATTCTGCGCCAGCACGGGCTCGTCGTAGCCGATGCTGTTATAGCCGACGAAAGTGACCGGCCAATGCTGCCCGCGCAGCCAGTCGTTCACCGCATGCATCATTTCATAGTTCGAAAGTTTGTTGAATTTCAGGTCATCCGGGGAAAAACCGGTGGTCAGCAGCGCGCCCGGCGCCGGCACCACCCAGGGGGAGCTGCGACACTCTACTTTTTTGCTGGAGAGGGTATTCAGATCGTCGTCGGTGAATATCAGACCAATCTGCAATATCTGGCTGAAGTCGTGATCGAGGCCTGTTGTTTCCGTATCGTAAAATACAAACACGCGTACTGCCCTCTCTCTGTACAGATATCATTTCTCTGTTTTTATTAGTGTGTATATTTGATAGCATCTTTTGAAATATAATGCACTAAAAAATATGCCTTAAGGAAATATAATTACGCTATGGGAAAATTAGTTAAAAAATCGGCCGGTTCTTCTTTAGAAATAAAGGAAATAAGCCGTTTATTTCAGGTAAAGTTTGAGCTCCTGAAAGCGAGCTTTTTAAAGTCCGGAAATCATTACGATTTCGGATTAAAATTCCAAAGTAACTATACGGATTTAATTGATAAGACAATTTTCGAATTGTCAGAATACTGCCTTAAACTAACCAATACACCCTCAGCTCCTGCCATTATAGCCCTCGGCGGCTATGGGCGAAAAGAGCTAGCGCCCTACTCCGATATCGACGTTGTTTTCATCCACGAACAGCCCCTGAACCGCCAAACAAAGAAATTTATAGAATCACTCAGCGGCTATCTTTGGGATCTCGGCCTGAAACTAAGCGCCTCCGTCCGCACGCTGGAGGATTGCGAAAAGGCGATGGCTGTTGACGCGTCATTCCTGACCAGCCTGCTGGAAAAACGCCATATCTGGGGAAAAAACGCCACCTATCAGCGGCTGGAGAAAAGCTTCCGGAAGCACATCAAGGCCACCCCACCCGGATTTTTCATTTCAACCAAACTGGACGAACGCGATGCCCGCCACCTGAAAACCGGCGACAGCCGCTACCAGCTGGAACCCGACATCAAGGAAGGCAAAGGCGCCCTGCGGGATATCCATACCCTCCTCTGGATCAGCAATTTTCTCTATGGCGTCCACCGCCCCGAAGACATGGTTAAAAAGGACATCCTGACCGCCGCCGAGGCCGCAACGCTCAAAAAGGCGCTGCATTTTTTCTGGACGGTGCGCTGCCATCTGCATTTTCTCGCCGGTCGCGCGGATGACCGCCTCTCCTTCGACAGCCAGCCGCACATCGCCCTCCTGATGGGCTACAAAGATGCCGAACCGCACGTCCGCGCCGAAAAATTCATGAAAGATTATTTTCTGCTGGCGCGGGAAGTCGGCCACCTGACGCGCATTCTCTGCGCGAAAATAGAGGCGCAGTCCCTTAGCGGCGGCGCGACGGCCGGCGCGAAAAAACTGGTATTGCAGGACAGCGTGGAAGATTTTCCTATCAAAGGAAACCGGCTGACGGTCAAAAACATCAATACCTTCAAAAATTTTCCGGCGGAAATCATCCGTATTTTCAGGGTGAGCCAGACGGCGGGAATTGACATCCATCCCGATGCCCTGCGCCATATCCGCCATTCACTCGACAAGCTGGCGAAAAAAAACACCGAAGCCTGCCATCTGTTTCTGGATATCCTGCTGGACCACAAAAGGGCGGAACAAACGCTGCGCCATATGAACGAAGCGGATGTGCTGGGTACGCTTATCCCCGCTTTCAGCAATATCGTGGCGCACATGCAATACGACATGTACCACGCCTTCACGGCGGACGAGCATACGCTCCGCGCCATCGGCATGATGCACCGGCTGGAGAACGGCGAACTGGCGGCAGCGGCCCCTTTCGCCACAGGCCTGTTCCCGCAAATCCATTCCCGCCGCGCTTTATATACGGCGATGTTCCTGCACGACATCGCCAAAGGCACGGGGAAAGATCATTCCGCCGCAGGCTCGGAGCTAGCAAGAGAGCTTTGCCCCCGGCTGGGGCTGACGCCCGAGGAAACGGAAACGGTGTCATGGCTCGTCGAACAGCACCTTGCCATGACCCTGACCGCCTTCAAGCGCGACCTGAGCGACCCGAAAACGATCGAGGATTTCGCCGCCATCGTGCAGTCGCCGGAACGTTTGAAACTCCTGACCCTGCTGACCACGGCGGACATCATGGCCGTCGGCCCCGAGCGCTGGAACAACTGGAAATCGGGATTGCTGACGGAGCTCTATCATAAATCGGCGGAACGCATTTCAGGCGTCAAATCCGCCGATACGCCCGACCTTCTCCCTGCGGTGGAAAAAGGCTGGCGCGATGGCACGACCCATATCAAAATAACCCCCCAGCCCAGACACGACCACACCAAGGTCACGGTCTTCACGCCCGACCGCAAAGGGCTGTTTTCGATACTCTCCGGCGCCATGGCTGCCAGCGGCGCCTCCATTGTCGAGGCGCGGATTTATACGCTGAGCAACGGCATGGCGCAGGATGTATTCCAGATCCAGAACCTGAAGGGTCACGTCTACGAAAATACCGCCTTTCTCAGCAAAACGATCAAAGCGGCGCTGGACGGAAAAATAGATCTGGGCGCGGAAATCCATGAACGGCAAAAGACCGCCGCCAAAAAAACCACGCTTTTCAAAAACCTGCCGCGCGTCACCATTGATAATGACGCCAGCAACAGCAACACGGTGATTGAGGTGAGCGGCGGGGACAGGTCCGGATTCCTCTATGCCGTTACCTCCGCCCTGTCACGGGAAGGCCTGCAGATCTCCGCCGCCAAAATCGCCACCTTTGGCAGCCGTGCGGTGGATATTTTCTACGTCCGTGACAGCTTTGGCCTCAAAATCCTCCATCCCGGCAAGCTGCAAACCATTGAAAACAATCTGAAACGGGCGCTTGAAAAGAGCCTCTAGGCTCTGCTATTCTCCCGATATGTTAAAAGCAGTCAAAAACAACCTTCCAAAACCATGGTCACCTGAAAGCTGGGCGCAGAAACCGGCGCTGCAACTGCCGGATTATGCCGACCCAGCCGCACTGGCCGCCGTCACGGACACGCTTAAAAACTACCCGCCGCTGGTTTTCGCGGGAGAAGCGCGCCGCCTGAAAAAATCTCTCGCCAAAGTCGCCGCTGGAGAAGCCTTCCTGTTGCAGGCGGGCGATTGCGCCGAGAGCTTTGCCGAATTCCATCCGCAGAATATCCGCGACACGTTCCGTGTCATTTTGCAGATGGCGATTGTGATGACCTTCGCCGCCGGCATACCCGTCGTCAAGGTCGGGCGCATTGCCGGGCAGTTCGCCAAGCCGCGCAGCGACAAAAACGAAACCCGCAACGGCCTGACCCTGCCGAGTTACAGGGGCGACATCATCAATGGCATGGAATTCACCTCCGACTCCCGCCGCCCCGACCCGCAACGGATGATCAAGGCCTATAACCAGTCCGCCGCCACGCTCAACCTCGTTCGCGCCTTCGCGCAGGGCGGCTATGCGGATCTGCGCCGCGTCAACAAATGGATGCTCGACTTCGTGAAAGACCATCCGCTGTCCGAACGCTACCGCGAGATTACCCGGCAGCTCGATCAGGCGCTGGCTTTTATGGCGGCGGCGGGCATTACCGCCGAAAACGCGCCGCAGATCCGCGAAGTCGATTTTTTCACCGCGCATGAATCCCTGCTGCTCCCCTATGAACAGGCGCTGACCCGTGTCGATAGCACGACCGGCGACTGGTACGACGTTTCCGCACATTTCCTGTGGCTCGGCGACCGCACGCGGCAGCCGGACGGGGCGCATGTGGAGTTCCTGCGCGGCGTCAAAAACCCCATCGGCATCAAATGCGGGCCGTCATTATCCACGGAAGAATTGTCCCGCCTGCTCGACATCCTCAATCCGGACAACGAACCGGGACGCATCACCCTCATCAGCCGCCTCGGCCATGAAAAAGCCGCCGATGCCCTGCCCCGCCTGATCCGCGCCGTTAAAAAGGAAGGCCGGAACGTGGCATGGGTCTGCGACCCGATGCACGGCAATACGACGACCTCATCCACCAGCTATAAAACGCGGGCGTTCAAAAATATTCTGGCCGAAGTGAAAAGCTTCTTCGCCGTCCACCACGCGGAAGGCACGCACCCCGGCGGGGTGCATCTGGAGCTGACCGGACAGGACGTGACCGAATGCACCGGCGGCGCCCACAAAATCACCGAGGATAATCTCTCAGAGCGCTACCACACGCACTGCGACCCGCGCCTGAACGCCTCGCAGGGGCTGGAGCTGGCGTTCCTCATCGCCGACGAACTGCACACCCACTACAAACGCCGCCCCGCACTGGCGGACGACGAAATGACGGCGGAGAGTTAATCCATCATGGCGCAGCACTTCACCATCACCCTCGCGCAACTGAACCCGACCGTCGGCGACATCTCCGGCAATATCAAAAAAATTAAAGACGTTTACGCCAAACATAAAAAACAGGCTGACCTGATTGCCTTCACGGAAATGGTGGTCACCGGCTATCCGACCGACGATCTGGTGCTGAAACCGTTCTTTATCGACCGCGTCATGAGAGACGTGGAACAGCTCGAAAAAGAGATCGACGGCTCAGGCGCAGGGTTGCTTATCAGCGCGCCGTGGCGCGATCAGGGCAGGGTGTACAATGCCGCCCTGCTGCTGCATGACGGAAAAATCATCGCCCGGCGTTTCAAGCACCATCTGCCGAATTACGGCGTTTTTGACGAGGTGCGCGTATTCGCGGTGGGCGACCTGCCCCTGCCGGTTGAATTTAAAGGGACGCGGCTCGGCGTCATGACCTGCGAGGATATGTGGTTCCCCGATGTCACCGCGCACCTCAAAAAGAATGGCGCGGAAATCCTTGTTGTGCCGAACGGCAGCCCTTTTGAAATCGGTAAAACCCATATTCGCCTGCAAAACGCGCAGTCACGCGTGAAGGAGAGCGGCCTGCCGCTGCTTTATATCAATCAGGTCGGCGGGCAGGACGAACTGGTGTTTGACGGCGCGTCATTCGTGCTCGACCAGCAGGGCAAAGTTCTCACGCAACTGCCCAGCCATGAAGAATATGTAACCACGACCATCTGGGAAAAGTACCCTCACCCTCACCCTAACCCTCTCCCAAGGGGAGAGGGAATTAAAGAAAAATCCGCTCTGCCCCCTCTCCCTCTGGGAGAGGCTCGGGGTGAGGGTACTACCGACTTCTGGATCTGCAAATCCTGCGAAACCTCGCATACGCCGTATAGCGGCTCGGAAGCGATTTACCAGACGCTGGTGCTGGGGCTGCGCGACTATGTGGACAAAAACGGCTTCCCCGGCGTGCTGCTCGGCATGTCGGGCGGGATTGACAGCGCGCTCTCCGCCGCGATTGCCGTTGATGCGCTGGGCGCGGAGCGTGTGCGCTGTTTCATGATGGCCTCGCCCTATACGTCGCCCGAAAGCATCACCGATGCGGCGGAATGCAGCGCCCTGCTCGGCATCAGCCACGGCTCCGTCTCCATCAAACCGGCGATGGACGCCTTTGATACGATGCTGAAAGAAGCCGCCAACCAGAACGCCGGCGGCATCACCACGGAAAATATTCAGGCGCGCGCGCGCGGCATGTTCCTGATGGCCATGTCGAATGCGACCGGCTATATGGTGCTGTCCACCGGCAACAAATCCGAAATGTCAGTGGGCTATGCGACGCTATACGGCGATATGTGCGGCGGTTATAACGTGCTGAAGGACGTTTACAAGATGACCGTGTTCGAACTCAGCAAATGGCGCAACCAGTGTCATCCGCAGGACGCAAAAGGCCCCGCCGGACGCGTCATTCCCGAGCGCATCATCACCAAGCCGCCCTCCGCCGAACTCCGCCCCGACCAGAAGGACGAGGACAGCCTGCCGCCCTACGCCGTGCTGGACGATATCCTCTACAGCATCGTCGAGCAGGAAATGAACCTCGATGAAATCGTCGCGCGCGGCCATACCCTCGCCACGGTCAACCGCGTGTGGAAAATGCTCGACCACGCCGAATACAAACGCCGTCAGGCCTGCCCCGGCGTCAAAATCAGCCGCAAAGCCTTCGGACGGGATCGGCGTTATCCGATTACCAATAAATTCACGGATATTGTTACGGTGTGATGACGTTAAAAATGAATAAACGCGGCCTGGTTTTTATTATTGTGATTCTGGCCCTAGGGACCGGTGTTGGCGTGTTTGTGCATGAACATATACCCCTCTCGGCGGCGGCCCAGGCTTCGCTCCAGAAAAAGATAATACTGGATGGAAAAGAATATACCAAAGAACAGCTGATTGAAGACTTTCTGAATATTGCATTTTCGAAGAAAGACTGGCCGATAAGTAACGATCCTGGATCCACGAATGCAATTGAAGATTATAAATTAGGTAGGACGGCCAATGGGGCGATATGTTGCACGCCCGCTTCCAAAGAAAAACTGCTCATGAACCAAGGGATACAGGTGGATGATTTTTCTCCTACAGAAAATTTTTTGATCCACCTTGGGCTAGGGTGGCTTTTTCCTAGGTGGCGGTTTGACTTTGAGGCACTGCAGCCTTTTTCTAAGTCACCAGTGTTTTCTGAATATTTTTATCGCCCACACGGCATTCCGGATCGCGAGGGTGTGTATAAATGGACCCGCCAGAAGGTTAAAATAGGTTTTTACTGGCCGCGACAAAACCTCTCGAATATGCCCAACCCTTGGTGGCATGGCGACATTACAAGAGAAAATTGTGATGATAATCTTTTCCTCAGTGCTGACAATCGTCTCCTCAGGGCTGGGGAATGTCAAGAGATTGCTGATCATGTCAATACCCTGATACCCGAACTTGAAAAAATAACTGGGCTGGATCTGCATCTACAGATGCCATGGGAGGATGCTGAGAATACATTGGAGGATTATGCGCGTATTCGTATTATTCCCGTCTTTCTAAACCCGCAAAAAAACTTTTTTAAGATATTTCGTTATGGAACCCCCAGTAAGCAAGAGATGTTAACTCATGACATAGTGGCCCGCGAAGTAAATTTAGTTGGCGCGGTTTCATACACGACAGATGTACGTTCTCAGGTTGATGGCTATCTTTTACCGGAGGCTGACAATTCTCTCGGGATGTCGGTATGCAAGATAATGCATGTCGTTGGCAGGGACATGATGAAGGCATTGATAACGGAGTGTCTGCTGCGCGCCCTTGGGCTGCCCGATATCTCAAAATCCAATGACCGAGCGCTGCTCGGAAACTGGAATAAAGAATATGACAGCTTTTCCAAACTGGAAGATCTTGATGGGCGAGAACAGGGAAGGGTATGGGAGGGGACAGGTTCTGATGCACATATTTCCTATTTCCACCTTGCCAAAGAGGAAGAATTCCCAAAAATTAATAAAGACCTGCGCTCCTATATGTCTTTCAGCGACTACGACAAGATGATGGCAAAGCTTTTATACTGTCCCGCAGTGAAGGCTGGCATGAAAAAAGAACAGGTGCGGGATGTTCTTGCAAAAACTGATATGTGCTTTTTAGAGCGATAAAGGGGCGAATAACATCCATGAGTAGCTCAATAATTTTACATAAAAAGTTATGTAAAATAGAGTCATTGTTTTTTGCCTGAAAAAGAAGGTATATTGATGCTCACTTCGCCATGCCGCGCTTGTTGCGGCATCCATGGACGCCGGAATGAATCCGGCGGGGCGATCTTTTAAGGATTTTGAAATGACTGTCGCCGTCCGTTTTGCTCCCAGCCCCACCGGTATCCTGCATGTCGGCAGCGCCCGCACGGCGCTGATTGTCTGGCTGTTTGCCCGCAAGCATAACGGCACGTTCATGCTGCGCATCGACGACACCGATCTGGTGCGCTCGACGGAGGAAAACGTCGAGGACATCAAATCCGGTCTCACCTGGCTGGGGCTGGACTGGGACCGCTACGCCCGCCAGCGCGACCGCGCCGTGGAGTATGACCGCAGCATCCAGAAGCTCAAGGACAATGGCCGCCTCTATCCCTGCTATGAGACGGAAGAGGAACTGGCGCTGAAACGCAAAACGCTGCTGTCGCAGAAGATGCCGCCGATCTATGACCGCGCTTCCCTCGCCCTGACGGATGAACAAAAGAAAAAATTCGAAGCCGAAGGCCGCAAGCCGCACTGGCGTTTCAAGCTCAACCAGACGCCGATCGTGTGGAACGACATGGTGCGCGGCAGGGTCGAATTCCACGGCAAGGACATGTCCGACCCCGTGCTGGTGCGCGAAGACGGCCGGCCGCTCTATCATATCTGCTCGGTGATCGACGACATCGATTTCGGCATCACCCATATCGTGCGCGGCGAAGACCACGTGACGAATACCGCCTGCCATGTGCAGATGTTCGAGGCTCTCGGCGCGAAGCCGCCGGAGCTGGCGCACGTCACCCTGCTCGGCGATATGGAGGGCGGCAAGCTCTCCAAGCGCAAGGGCTCGCTCGGCATCAAATCCCTGCATGAGGAAGTCGGCATCGAGCGCATGGCGCTCGTCAGCCTGATCGCCCGCATCGGCACCTCCGACCCCATCGAGCCGCTGTTCACGATGGAGGAAGTCATCGCCGGCTTCGACTTCGCCAAATTCTCGCGCAACCTGCCGAAGTTCGACGAGGACGAGCTCTACCGCCTCAACGCCAAAATCCTGCACAAGATGGAGCTTAAAGACGTACAAGACCGTCTGGCCGCGATGGGGCTGAAAGATATTGACGCGGATTTCTGGCACGCGGTGCGCCCGAACCTCGAAGTCCTGTCCGACATCAAAGACTGGTGGCACGTCGCCAAAGGCCCCGTGCAGCCGATTATCGAGGACGCCGCTTTCGCCAAAGTCGCGGCGGAGCTCCTGCCCGTCGACCCGTGGGACAACACCACCTGGGAAAAATGGGTGAACGCGATCAAGGCCAAGACCGACCGCAAGGGCAAGAACCTGTTCATGCCGCTGCGCTGCGCGCTGACCGGCCAGGAACACGGGCCGGAGCTGAAGGAACTGCTGCCGCTGATCGGGCGCCAGCGCGTTCTGGAGCGTCTGAAGGCGGCGTAACACAAGCTGTCATCCCCGCGAAGGCGGGGACCCAGTAGCGTGTCTACGCGTCTTATGAGTCTATATGACGGCCGGACGGCCTTCTGGATCCCCGCCTTCGCGGGGATGACAAAAATGGATAGTAAAATTTTATGGCCGGAACAGACACATCCCTTGCAATAGCTAAAGCCATCCCCCTCGCCCCCGTCATTATTCTGGTCGGGCCGCAGCTGGGGGAGAATATCGGCATGTGCGCACGCGCCATGTTGAACTGCGCGGTGACGGAACTGCGCATCGTCAACCCGCGCGACGGCTGGCAGAACCCGGCGGCAGTGGCGGCGGCCTCCGGCGCGGATGCCGTGCTGGAGCAGGCGAAACTTTATACGTCCACCAAAGACGCCGTTGCCGATCTGGAATTCGTGCTGGCCACCACGGCGCGCGGGCGCGGTCTGGTCAAGGAGATTTATTCGACCGATGCCGCCGCTAAAGAAATCCGCAATCGCAATGCGGGAAAAATGCAGAAATGCGGCATCCTTTTCGGCCCCGAGCGCACCGGACTGGAAAACGATGATGTGGCCTTTGCCAACGCTATCCTCAACATCCCGCTCAACCCCGGCTTTTCGTCGCTCAATCTGGCGCAGGCGGTTCTGCTGGTGTGTTTCTCATGGTTGTCGGCAGAAAACCCTTTCCGTCCGGAAGCTATTTCAACCGAAATGGGCGACACCGCCCCGGCCAAAAAAGACGAGATCGAGATGCTGCTGGCGCATATTGAGGACGAACTGGTCAAAGGCGATTTCTTCCGCAGCCCCAACCAGAAGCCCACCATTCTCCTCAATATCCGCAATTTTTTCTTCAGGGCATCGCCGACGCAGCAGGACGTGCGCACGCTGCACGGCATCGTTTCCTGCCTGACGGGTAAGAGAACCTGGAAGTAGGCTTAAAGCCCCGGTTTGCTATTCGACGGAGATGCCTTGGCCGACGGCTTGCCTTTGGCCAGTTGTTTCACCGCAGCGGCGGTGAAACGGCTTTCAAGGTCGGGCGAATGCGCAAGAATCCTGTCAAGCTGCCGGAACCTGGACAGCTCTTCGAGATTCACGTTCAGCAACTTGTCTTCCATTGCGAAAACGACGTCTTTTTTGGCTTCAAGATCGTCGATGGAATAACGGGTTTCCCGTTCAACACGTTTTTGCGCCGAACGGCCGAATTTGCGTGAAACATAAGACTCAACGGGATAGAGAGCAAGCATCGCCGCCGCCCCGATGAGCGGAGCCGTGCCGCCGGTTACAATCGTAGCGATGCCTAGGCCAACCCCCGGAATCATAGTTCCCCCGATCTCCGCAACCGTATGCTTGCGCTTGGACTTTTTGGAGGTTTTCTTCTGTTCTTCCGCAATTTCGGCGTCAATATCTTCCCTGATGCTTTCCAGTCTGAGAAGTTTCTCGCCGGGATTCGCTATCA